>DATMPR010000061.1:0-5198 GCA_035567575.1 Bacteroidia bacterium | reverse complement strand
TTGATTAAAAACGCGGAAGTAATTCTTACCATCAATGATTCTATTAAATTAAAGCAAATAACTCAAGGGGATGGGAAATATACATTTCTCATAAGTAGGACCCATTCTAAAGTAACTCTTCGTATTGAGACGAGTAAAAATACAAGTTCCGACAGGAAAGATTTGTGTGGCTTTTTTGCATCAAGAAATATTGAGGTAATTGATTTATTAAACGGATCAGTTGTAGTTCGTGACTTCTTTGCTCAACCTTTTAATTTGTGTAATTGTGTTCCACTTTTAGGCGATTTTTTCTTTGAAAAAAACAAAAGCATCCCTTCATTTGCAATTACCAACGATACAATAACTATAGATTCAGCTTTGAAAACCATCCATAACACAATGATAAATTTTTCGAAAATGAAAATCTGCTTTTCTGGTCATTCAAATAGAAACGAAAAAGATGATAGTAACTTATCATCAAATAGAGCACTGTATTTAGCAAATAGAATGATTGAGATGGGGATTAGCAAAGAAAGGATACTGATAAAAGATTATAAAGCGACAAAACCAATCTATAGTAGAAAAGCAACTGGCATACGTAAATTCAAAATCTCTAATCAAAGAGTTACAACGAATGTTATAAGCTACGTCGACTAATTTAAAAACAAAACTTTTAAACGAAATTCAATTCAGATACACCCAGAACACCTAATCCTGATAAATCAGATAATTCTACTTTACCATTTTTATAATTACTCTCCGAGAAGAGATTATTTTTTATTACGGTCGTTCTGTAAAAATTAACATCCTATTTTATTGCAGCGACAGCGTCGCCAAATATCTGTAACTCGCATAAACAAAACACAGAAGGTGCAGAGCACCGGAATATATAAGTATCTCCTTTAAAACCACGAAGAACCTAAGATATGCTTCTTGCATTTAGGTTTCGGTGCGCTGCACCTTTTATATTTTTGGTTTAGTTTTTTATAAATATTACGCGGCTCTGCCGCTTGAACTGTCAAAAAAAATTGGATAGTTGAAAATGATAACAAGTAATGAGCCTGAAAGAGATAGAGAAAACGAAACCCTGACAGTTCGTCACGGTTTGAAAATGAAAACATTTGATGATAAAATGCAGATGAAAACCTTCACCTTTCACAGATCGATGTGACAAAAATTCTTTAAACGAAATTCAATTCAGATGTCGGCAGAACGCCCAATCCGGGTAAGTCAGATAATTCAACTTTACCATTTTTATATTCGATCCCCGAGAAGGGATTATTTTTCACAAGTGTTGGGCCGTCAAGGTCAATCCAATCCGCATAAGCAGTTAATTGAGCGGCGGCGGAAATAGCGCAAGAGCTTTCAGTCATGCAGCCTACATTCAATTTCAATTTTTTTACTTTACAGAAATCAATTATTTTTTTGGCTTCATGTAAGCCGGTGCATTTCATGAGTTTTAAATTTATTCCGGAGAACGCGCCCACTACTCTTTCTGCATCGCTTAATAATTTTACACTTTCATCAGCCATCGTTGGCAGTGGACTCCGTTCTGTCACCCAAGCCATATCATCGAAATTTTCATTTGGCATTGGCTGCTCTATAAACAAAACATTTTTATCAGCTAACCAATTTATCATTTCTAAAGCAAAGTGTTTGTCTTTCCAGCCTTGATTTACATCTACGACTAAAGGTTTATCAGAATGTTTCCGAATAGTTTCAATGATCTCTTTGTCATTCACATTTCCTAACTTCACCTTCAAAATATTGAAGTCTTTTACTTCCTCTATTTTTTGTTGAATCAAATTTAAATCTCCAATGCTAATTGTTACAGAAGTATCTTTAGCTACAGGTTTCTCATAATTTAAATATTCCCAAACTTTTTTATTATGCGACTTCGCATACAGATCATGAAGTGCAATATCTATTCCGGCTTTTGCTGCATTATTATTTTCAGCTAATAAATGAATCCCTATTGTAACAACACCATGTCCCGAACTTAAATTGTGTTTTTCAAGATATGGTTTTGCCTTATTTAAAAATGCAATTACTGTTTCATGTGTTTCTCCTAAATAAGGCGGTAAAGAAGATTCACCATAACCTACAAAACCATCACTCTCAATTTTTATAAATACAACATCAGTTTTAATCCGCGAACCATAAGCTAAACCAAAAGGATATTTAAATTCTAAAGAGTATGGACAGTAGGAGAGTTTCACGTTTTTAAAAACATTTCGTAGTATAGCCGCTAAAACACAAAGGCACTAAATCCCACGAAAGCTTTCGTGAGGTTTTGAGTTTTAGTGCTTTTGTGGGTCATTAACAAAATTCATTAATGCATTTAATGACTGTCTGAATTTCGCTCTCCTTTAGATCAACATACAAAGGAAGACGAACTAAGGTATCTGAATAATTTTCTGAATTGGGAAGACTCTCACCGGATCTGGCAAAAGCACTTTTGTGAAGAGCCTGATAATGAAAAGAAGCTAGAATATTATTTTGTTTGAGATGATTTATTAATTTAGTTCTTTCTTCTAATGATCTGCAGGTAAAATAAAAAATACTGGCGTTGTGTTCTTTTGAAGCAGGGAGTGTAATATTTTTACTTCCCTTTAATCCCTCATAATATGAATTCCAAATTTTCATTCGTGACTGTTGAATGAGATCAAAAGCTTCTAATTGAGCATATAAATAAGCCGCCAATAGATCTGAAGGTAAAAATGAAGAGCCGATATCCGTCCAGCCATATTTATCAATTTCTCCCCTGAAAAATGCACTTCGGTTCGTTCCCTTCTCACGAATAATTTCCGCCCGTTTTATAAACTGCTCTTCATTCAGCACCAACATTCCGCCTTCACCACAAGAAATATTTTTTGTCTCATGAAAAGAAAATGCCGCTAAATGTCCAAAACTGCCAAGAGGTTTTCCGTTATAATGAGTTCCTAATGCTAAAGCTGCATCTTCAACAACGTATAAATTGTGTTTATTGGCAAGCGACATGATCTTATACATATCACAAGCAAAACCGGCATAATGCATTACTAAAATTGCTTTGGTATTTTTATTAATTAATTTCTCTAAAACACCGGGATCCATATTTGGTGAATCCGAAGAAGAATCAGCAAACACGATCCGAGCACCACGCAATAAAAATGCGTTGGCAGTTGATACGAAAGTAAAGGAAGGTACTATAACTTCATCGCCTGCTTTAATATCTAAAAGTATAGCAGCCATTTCCAGTGCATCGGTACAAGATGTAGTTAAAAATGTTTTTTTGAAACCGAATTTATTTTCAAACCAGGTCTGACATTTTTTTGTAAATACACCATCGCCTGAAATGCTTCTGCTTTCAATAACTTGAGAAACATATTCTTTTTCCTTGCCGCTTAAATATGGGATATTAAATTTCATCCTTATATTATGATTTTAGCGACCACTTTTGAAAATTTACCGTTACCCATTAATGGAGCGTGCGCGTCACCTGGAAATACGATCGCGAAATAATTTTCATTCAATAAAATTTCTGAAACCGGTTTATCATTAAATAATTTATAATCGTTCTCCGTCATATCATCAACACTAACATCCTTACAAAAAGAAGTTTCTTTATAGCCAATTAAGTCAGAGCCTTTAAACACAAAATGAATATCTAAATACTTTTGATGACATTCTAATTTTACATTGTCCTTACCCTTTCCTCCTGTTTCAAAATATAAAAGAAAAAAATTATTACCGTCGATTTCCTGCTTCTTCTTTTCAAAATCACTTTGCTTAACTTCCTTTAAATATTTAAATGCTGTTTTGAAATATGGATTTAATCCATAATACAAATGAGCATTTTTTATGTGATCCAAGATCATTTAAACCAAATTATATTTTATGCCGGCTGCAGTGCTGACGTAATTCTCAATCCTATTCATTTTAAAAAAATCATCCTTGCTTAAAGATACGTTTTTATCCAGTTTATTGAAAAGTTCTTCTTCGCTATAAGCACAAATATTACGGAATGGACTGCTTAACAGAGGGAAATCCTTTTTATCAATAGGAGCCAATATGGTTTTGAATCCTAAATTAATACGCTCGAACATGACTGTTGAAAAAAGAGAAATTCCAATATTGACTTTATTAAAAGTAAGTGTTGAATTGGTTTCCTTTCCGGCAATTTCCACCCTCTTCGTTAGATCAGGACTGATAATAGAATTATAATACCGGCGTGTTTGTTCAAAAATTTCATTTGTTTTTCTCTCGTAAGGATGGGTGAAAATAATCAAATTCAAATTCTCTCTTTCCTTTATATAATCTAACACATATTTCAAAACCACTTCTTCTGCATCATAGGAACCAACATCGGCAATAGAGTGATTAATTTTTTTACGTAACCAAAAAGCACTGCTATAAAACCCAATTGTATTGGCAGGAACACTAAATGTTTGATCAGCATAATTTTTCAAATAGCCACCTTGCGCTTCCGGAAACCAGGTTTGCACCGAATTGTAAAACATTGAGTCTTTATAAGCTTCAAGTTCCTCGTTTTGGTAATTGAATCCCAAACTAATTTCATTAGCGATAATAATTTTATTGGCAAAAGTAAGCGGGACTTCGCTGGTAATTTTATTAACCTTGATCCCTCTTTTCATTAGTAAATATGCCAGCATATTGGAATCCTTTTCGTAAATACAAAACATATACAATTTTTCTATCTTATTCCTTCTTAAAATAATAAATATATTAAACCACTCCACCGCTTCACGGATCACCAATGCATAAGAAGCACGGTTACGTGAAAAAGACCCAAACCAAAAAAAAGAAAACATTTTTGATGCCAATATAATAGCACTGATTTTATGTCCAAACGTAAATCCTCCAAGTAAATCTTGGCGCGATAGAAATATATCCGGCTTAATTCCAAAATGATTCAAATAATTTAATCTGGTATCTAAGCCTGCATAGGAAGAATCAAGAGCAGCACTATTTCCTTCACTTAGTTTTTTGACTTCAGGCTTGGAGCCAAGAATTTGCTTAATTGTATTATAATAACTTTTAAAGATGATCAGATAATCGCTCTTGGCTGATTGAGGCAAACGAAATGATTGTTTGCTAAATAAATAAACTGAAGCATAATATAATTTAGATCGAATACCAAAAACATAAAGGAACCACCCGCTAAAAACCCTGAAAATTATTAAGAAGTAGTTCCTTATCATTTCTTCAAAATAGTT
>DATMPR010000060.1:0-2492 GCA_035567575.1 Bacteroidia bacterium | reverse complement strand
TTGATTAATTTAATTGAAGCTTCAAAAATTCATGAAATAAATCAAGTCGCTATCGCAGGAGGAGTTTCAGCTAACTCCGAACTCCGTAAACAATTAAGTGAAATTGGTAAAAAGCTGAATTGGGATGTATTTATACCGCCTTTTGAGTTTTGTACCGACAATGCCGCTATGATCGCCATTACCGGTTATTACAAATTTCTGAAAAAGGAGTTTTGCGATTTATCATTGGTTCCTGAGGCAAGATATCCACTATAATACCCTGAATTTCAACCCGAATTAATTCAGGAGTTTTCAAGTTTTCTATAATATAAATCTTAAATTAGCATCCTATACTAAATCATTTATGAGCTACGATATCATTGTTATAGGAAGCGGTCCCGGCGGTTATGTTACTGCCATTCGTGCTTCCCAATTAGGTTTTAAAACCGCGATCATTGAAAAAGAAAATCTCGGCGGTATTTGTTTGAACTGGGGCTGTATCCCAACCAAAGCTTTATTAAAAAGCGCACAGGTATTCGAATATTTAAATCACGCAAAAGATTATGGTATCAGTGCCGATAATATTAAAGCTGATTTCAACGCTGTAATAAAACGCAGCCGCGATGTTGCTGATGGCATGAGTAAAGGCATTCAATTTTTAATGAAGAAAAATAAAATTGATGTCGTAATGGGAACGGCTAAAGTTAAGCCGGGAAAAAAAGTGGAAGTGAAAGGTAACGATGGAAAAGTAACAATTTTAGACGGAAAACATATTATTATTGCAACAGGTGCACGCTCGCGCCAATTACCAAACTTACCACAGGATGGTAAAAAAATAATTGGTTACCGCGAAGCAATGAATTTACCGAAGCAGCCAAAATCAATGGTTGTTGTTGGTTCCGGTGCAATTGGAGTTGAGTTCGCTTATTTTTATGCCACCATGGGAACAAAAGTAACTGTGGTAGAATTTTTACCAAATATTGTTCCTGTTGAAGATGAAGAAGTATCGAAACAATTAGAAAAATCATTTAAGAAAGCAGGTATTGATATAATGACCGATGCTTCCGTTGAAAGTGTTGATACAAAAGGCGCAGATTGTAAAGTAAAAGTTAAAACTAAAGTTGGTGAGATCGTTTTAGATGCTGAAATAGTTTTATCCGCAGTTGGTATTGCTTCAAACATTGAAGGCATTGGCCTGGAAGAAACAGGAATCAAAACTGATAAAGGAAAAATTATCACAGATAAATTTTACGCTACCAACGTAGCAGGTTATTATGCAATTGGTGATTGCGTAGGCGGACAAGCTCTCGCTCACGTTGCAAGTGCGGAAGGAATTACTTGCGTAGAAAAAATAAAAGGCATGCATGTAGATCCGATCGATTACAATAATATTCCCGGTTGTACTTATTGTCAGCCTGAGATCGCATCGGTTGGTTTTACTGAGAAAAAAGCAAAAGAAGCAGGTTATACTCTTAAGATCGGGAAATTTCCTTTCATGGCATCCGGTAAAGCAAAAGCTGCCGGCTCACCTGATGGTTTTGTGAAATTAATTTTTGATGCAAAATACGGCGAATTATTAGGCGCCCATATGATCGGCGCTAATGTTACTGAAATGGTTGCTGAAACTGTTGCGATCCGTAAATTGGAAACAACGGGTCATGAATTAATTAAAACTATTCACCCTCACCCTACCATGAGTGAAGCTATAATGGAGGCTGCTGCTGCAGCTTATGGGGAAGTGATTCATTTGTAAAAGAGACATAAGAGACTGAAAAGACCATAGGGACTTAAGAGATAAACGAATTTAATTATTAAAACTTTGAACGAGGCAGCTATCAGGAGCAAAGTTAAATCTAAAAGCTCTTCAGTAAAATGAAGGGCTTTTTAATTTTTTGACCTGTCTCCTTTGTCCCTTCAGTCTCCTTTGTCCCTTCAGTCCCTTTTTTTATATTTATCCCTTATTTGAAAAAATACTTTTTCATACTTCTCCTGCTCACGGGCACTTTTCTTTTCGCTCAGAAAAAAGATAAGAACTGGTTTTTACTGGATAGCATAAATTATGACGCCCTCTCGATTCAGGACAAATACTTATTTGATTCTATTCTTCCATTATATCACAAAGCTGATCAAGATTCGATCCGTTTAAAACAAGTAATTTTTTTATCCAACTCTTTAGGCGATGAAAGCATTTGGCCGCGGTATAACTTATTGGCTTTAAAAATGGCCGAAAAAGGCGGTGATAATAAAGTTTTTCTTATTTATAAAACTTATGCTTTAAATAACATTGCTTACGAATTATCAATGCTTAAAAACGATACCAAAGGTGCTCTTGCGATATATGAAGATATTTATAAAATTCAAACTAGGCTTAATGATCTGACAGGTTTATCAGCTACAACAAATAATTTAGCCAACATTTATAAAAAACGGGGCGAGATGGATAAGGCTATAGAATATCATCTCAAATCTTTAAGCTTTAAAGAAAAAAATAATGATAAATTAGGCGTTGGTAT
>DATMPR010000059.1:0-2962 GCA_035567575.1 Bacteroidia bacterium | reverse complement strand
ATGAAAAGTATTTAAAATCAGATATTGGATTAAAAAATGCGTTGGAAATTATAAGTAATTAACACTCATTTTTTTTATGGCTTCGAATGTGCTACTTATTTAAAAACTTGTAATCACAAAAAAAGCTAAAATTAGCTCACTAAAGCGATTAAATGTCGTAAAAATTAAACTAATTCTTAAAATTCTACGTTGTAAAGATATAATCAAAACATTAAAAAAATGAATAAAATAAAAATTATTATAGCGACAATATTTTTGTTTCTAACTAAATTGATCTTGGCTCAAGACAGTATTAGTAAAAAAGTAAATAGCGTCGGCGAAGTGGTGGAAATCCCTTGGAAAAATGGGAAAAAGAATGGTGTTCAAAAGAGCTTTTATAAGAATGGTAAAATAAAGGATGAAATTCCACTGAAAAACGATAGACTTTTTGGTGTCCATAAGGCATATTACGAAAACGGAGAGGTTAAATCTGAAACTCCTTGGGTTGACAATAGAATTATTGGTATAGTAAAAACTTATAATGACAAAGGTATATTAATCCAAGAAACCCCTTTTGTTGAGGGTATTGACAAAACCTATAATGACAAGGGAAAATTAATTAGAGAGACTCCATTTATAAATGGTATAAAAAATGGTGTTGAAAAAGAATATGACAATGAGGGAAAATTAGTTCGAGAAACTGAATACGTTGCGGGTAAAGTAAAACCAAAATAGAACCTATTAGATATAAAAATTCGATAATTTTTGTTAGGTTTTTATTTTATATCTAAATTACGCCAACTACCACTAACTACCAATGGATTTATTTTCATGCATATCCCAAATTTTAGCAAAAGCCCTTGTGTCTTCAAGGAGTTCGTTCATATTTGGTATCGTAGGGGCTACCAGTGAAAAGTGAAAATGAGAATCCATTTATTTGAGTTTGAGGATTTGCATTGGTTTCCAAACTCGATAAGAGAAGGTGGAATGGACTATTTAAGATATTTTCTAAACGCTGTTGAATATTACAAGCCTGTTGCCCCACTTCTTTCTGCCACTTTAAAAAAAATATCAGAAAACAAAGTAGTTGATTTATGCTCTGGCGGCGGCGGTTCCATTGAACAGATTTACAAAGAACTCTCTGTAGCATCAGGACAAAATATTTCATTTGTTATAAGTGATAAGTTTCCTAATGTAAACGCTTACAAATTTCTCAAAGCGAAAACCAAAGGAAATATTGATTTTAAAGATTTTGCAGTGGATGCGACAGATGTGCCAAGGGAATTAAAAGGATTTCGAACTATGTTTTCAGCAGTTCATCATTTTTATCCAGAAACAATAAAAGCTATATTAAAAAATGCAATTGATAATAATGCCGGAATTGGTTTGTTTGATGGGGGCGATAAAAACATTTTTACGATTTTAGGCATAATGCTTTTTCATCCAATTGCTTTTCTAATTTGCACCCCCTTTTTCAAGCCATTTAAATTTTCACGAATATTCTTTACTTATATTATTCCGTTTATTCCTTTGTACACAGTTTGGGATGGGAGCGTTTCAATTCTTAGACTATACTCTCCTGAAGAATTGTTAAGCATAGCAAAAGAAATAGACAATAATAGTTACATTTGGGAATCGGGAAAAGTTAAAAATAAATTCGGCATGAGTGTAACCTATCTGATAGGGTATCCTAATAATAAATCGTCATAGGAAATGAAAATTGGAAAATTTGTTTTGGGTTGGGCCTTTATATCTTTTCTGCTATTATTGCCTGTTATTTTAACGGACTTTATTGTTCTTACAATAAGACACTTTGTTTTTAATACATCATCTCTTTCGAATTTATACTCTGTAAAAGATATGTTATTGGGAACTGTAAGTGAGTCTTTAAGGGCATTATTGCTTTGTTGCTTATTTCCCCAGATTAAAAAGGCAGGGATTTCTTTTTTACATGCTATAAGATTTGGCCTTATTATAAGCGCACTTATCGGAACCATGTGGCTAATTATTGGTTATGGAAGTTTTATTTTAAAAAATCCAAACGCGTTTTTTATATCTGACACAATAATTTTAGCACTTCAGGGAATACTAAGTGGTATTGGGCTGCAAATTCTTTATAAGAAAAATTTTATTTGATTTAAGAATTTCTGATAGGTATGAAAAAAAACGCCGGTCTTGGTTACAGATGGTAGAGCGGTAATTTTAAGGCAGATTCTTTATTGCTGCTCAATCACCAATTTCCCATTCCCAAGTTGTAGCTTATTTTCCAATAAAACATAATAATACAAACCATCTGGTAGACCGACAGTAATTATATTATTCTCTCCTGAAATAATTTTTTGTTCGTGAATTTTTTGTCCGCGAGAATTGTAAAGGATTAATTCACTGTGAGAAATTTCCCTATCAACAAAGAATTTGAAAGATCCATTGGAGGGATTTGGGTAAATTTTTAAATCTTTGTTATTTAATAGAGTTTGAATTCCGGTACAATATGAAACTGTAACGACATTTTGTGAACCGCAATAACTCGTCGTGTCAATGACAGTAACAGTATAATTTGTGGTAATCGTTGGACTTACGGTGATTGAAGGTATATTAGATCCAGTACTCCAGGAATACGTGTAAGGTCCGGTGCCAGCCGAAGCTGTTATAGTAGCTGTTTGGCCAACACAAATCGCAGTATTTCCTGTAACAGAAATGATTGGAATGTTGGTATTGGAAGGAACAACCGTTGTTGTTATGCCAATACAACCATTCTGAGTGTTAGTATAAGCCAAGGTATAAGTTCCCGGTACAGTATAAGATGGGGAAGTAACAGTTGTTGTTTGAGTTGGAGGAGGACTGGTCCAAGTCATTGTGATTGGTATAGAGCATAAAGAAGAGGTGCTGGTACAGGTTGGAGAAAACATAATACTGGAATTAGTACAGGTAATAGAGGCTGGAGAAAATGTTGCAGAATAAGTCGGTATTACAATATCTTTAT
>DATMPR010000058.1:0-28240 GCA_035567575.1 Bacteroidia bacterium | reverse complement strand
ATTTCATATTAGGAAAAGCCTTAAAAAGATCAGGCGTGATTTTATTAATGTTTTTATCAGAATCTTGTGCGGATAAAATTACCATTACCAATAATTGATAAATGCTTTTATACTCTAAAGGATGCGGTTTGCCTTTGTATTTTTTAATAAGCGGTTTAAATGCTTCAGGCCAGTTAGTTTTGCTCATATCATTAATTTACGGGATAAAAATAATCAAATACTATTAATTTAGTATGGAATGGCTATTTTTAAAATAATTGTGACTTTTATTTAACCATGGCATTATGGAGTTAAAAGGGACACAATGATAACGACAATAATTATGACAGACATTGCTTCGTACCACCTAACAGCCGAACAAATTGATTCGGAGGAGAAGCTGATAAAAGCAGCGCAGGACAACCCACGGAATTTTGAGCCTTTATATAAAAGATATTTTCAGCGTATTGCAAATTACATTTATCATCGGGTTGAAGATAAAGAAACTGCTTTCGAATTAACTTCTCAAGTTTTTTATAAGGCTTTGGAAAATCTTCCAAAATATAAACCAATGGGCGTTCCGTTTTCGGCGTGGTTGTTCAGAATTGCAGGGAATGAAATAAACCAACTCTACCGCAAAAATAAAGTCATGCGTGTGTTGAGTATTGATAGGGATGGTTTGGGTGAATTAAAAAATGATATAGATGAAAATAACCAAATCGAAATCGATAAACAATTGTATGAAGCATTACAAACATTGAATGAAGATGATCTGGAATTAATTAACATGCGTTTTTTTGAGAAACGTTCGTTCAAAGAGATCTGCGAAATAATGAATATGAATGAAAGTGCGTGCAAAATGAAAGTGTACCGTATTTTAGAAAAATTGAAAGAACAATTAAAAGACATTAAACTTTAAAAAAATTAAAATGAAAAAATATAAAATTAAATTAGATAAAGAACCGCTATCGGAAAGTGATATTAGCAATAATATGAATTTCGATAAATTCTATTCAGGGTATTCGGCTGCCAGTAAAGCTTCGTGGTTAACCAAAAGCATGAAAACATTTTTAGGCGGAACTACCGCTGCAGCTTTAGTTGTTGCTGCAACTTTTGTTATTTATAAATCGACTAATGATAAAGTGTCGGTGGCATCACATGCTTTTATAGATCCGCCAATGCCTGAATTAAATTCAAATGCGGATAATTTTATTGTGGATAATACAAAAGATACTACAATAGTTTATAGAACAGGAAGCATAATTCATGTTCCTGCAAATGTTTTTAAAAGTAAAGATGGAAAAGAACCAAAAGGAAAAGTAAAAGTATCTTACCGCGAATTTCACGATCAGGTTGATTTTATTTTTAGCGGCATCCCTATGGATTATGATTCCGCCGGAATAAAAAGACCACTTGAATCAGCCGGAATGTTTGAGGTATTAGCTTACGAAAACGACAGCACACCTTTATTATTAAAAGACAGGAAAACTCTTACAGTTAGTTTACTCTCAGAAAATGATGAAAATAGTTTTAATGTTTATTATTTAGATACTGTTGCAAAACGATGGGATTTTAAAGAACACGAAACACGAGTGCACAAAGAGGACTTAGATAAATTAAGTAAAGAGAAAGAAGCCTTTTTAGCGAAACATAATTTATTGGATCCGCGAAAACTAATAACTCCAAAACGTGCTAACCCTTCTCTCAGTAATTTCATGATTGATTATGATAAAGAAGAATTTCCTGAACTGGCAGTTTACGATGGCGTTAAATTTGAAGTAAACGCCAACGAACCAAATTATAATAACGGGTTCACCAAAACAGTTTGGGAAGATGTGTTCATTAGCCGTCACCCGGATGGTAAAAGTTACATTTTAACTTTCAAATTAAAAAAACAAACCAGCAGCATTGCAGCAACTCCTGTATTTGATGAAAAGAATTTTACAGCTGCAATGAAAGAGTACGAAAAAATCCGTTTGCACCATAGTCAAATTCTGGCAGCTAAAAGTGATTCGATTTCAAAATTGGAGAAAACTTTTGACGTTGATGCATCACGCAGTAACAATATCAACGATCGTTTTAATGCTTATGTGGAAAGTGGTTCGGTATACAGATCTATTATTGTTGGTACAACCGGAATTTGGAATTGGGATAGACCAATAAATAACGAAGTTATTTACGCTGCAAAAAATAATAAACTTATAAACCAAGAACCGAACTACTATGGTGAAAGAAAAAAAGACGATTTGCCAACAGCATATTTTGTTTCTGAAGAAACCGGTAAAAGAATATCGTTAAGAGGAGTTAACTTTATGAAGCGCGATATTAATGCAATTTATCCGGTAGGGCTTAACGACATTACCCAATTTCCGGTAAGCATTATATCTAAGTCTGACATTCTTATTGTCATAGCAAACGATTTTAAAGTTTATTACTTAAAGGATGAAAAACTGCATGAAACAATCTTATCGGGAAAAGAAATTACGTTTAAATTAAAGGAAATTGATTGTTCTGAAAAAAAGGACGGCCAAAATATTAATGGAAGCATAAGCATGTCAGCAAATCTTGATAAAATAAAATCAATAATTGACCTTTAATGCCTTTAGCAATCATTCACATATTAATTTTCATTTCTGCTTTGTCTTTTTCGCAAGTCAGAAAAGGTAAAACCGCCATTATAAAAGTAAGGGCGGGTTTAGCTAAATGTGAAATTAGTTGTGAGGATAAATTTCTTCTCGAAAAAACGAGTGACATCACCATCAAAGTAAAAGGCCGTAACCCAAAAATTGATGTGCGTGTTAAGGGCTGTGAGATCATGTCGGTTAAAGGTAATGTTTACCGCGTTCGTTTTATTAATCCCGGCATATCGGTTATTTATGTTTATCAGATAACTGATAAGGGCAGGAAAATAATTGGTGTTAAAGAAACAGATGTCGTTCCGCCACCATTTTATTTTTGTGGTTTAAAAGTTGACTCTTCATCAAAGCAATTAAAACTTGGTCTGGTGCATTTATATGTGTATTCCGATTATTATAAATCAAAACTTCCCGTAGATAAATTTTACATGTTATATTATAAGGATTTTACGGGAACTGTAAGAAAGAATAAAAAACCAATCGCGGATACACTTAGGGCAGAAACCTGTAAACTAACAAGTGCGATGCGTGAAAGGATTCGTCATTATCAACCCAAAAGCGATAAAATTTATTTTTACAATCTCTACTTTACTTTGCCTGATAAAACTATCCGTCCGCTGGAACCGGTTGAATTAAGTGCAGCGATGGACACTTTGCTTAATGATTACAGTGTTATTTATGTGTTAAGACGAAAAAGGATATAAGCGCTCTTTCCCTTTAGTATCAAGGCTTTCAGGTTATTTAACGTTTATTTCCGGAAGTTTGTTTATGGAATCTTTTTAGAGTTTGCATCTCAATATTAAAAGTTTAACATTTTAATATAATATATCATGCAAACTACAAAAAACAAAAAACTATCGTACGTCTTTGCACTAGCGGCTTTAACAGCTTCTTTTGTTGCATGGATAACGCCAACAAGCTATTATCAGCAATCGGCGGAGAACGACTTTATAAGATCGTTAAATAAAAAACTAACCGAATATAATGCACATGCGCCCGAAGACAGAGTGTATCTGCAGTTAGATAAACCATTTTATTCGCCTGGCGATGACATTTGGTTTTCAGCTTATATTCGTGATGGACTGAGTTTAAAACCATCCGGCAAAAGTGATATTATCCATATAGAATTATTAACTCCGAAAGGGACAGTAGAAAAACGCATCAATATCATTGCGAAAAACGGTAAAGCTGCAGGTGATTTTATGATCGATAAAGAAGCTTTAGGCGGCTTATATAAAATACGTGCATACACTTCTTGGATGAAAAATGAAGGAGAGGATAATGCATTTGTAAAAGATATACAAGTACAGGATGTTATTCTTCCTAATTTAAAAATGAAATTAGATTTCGAGAAAAAAGCATTTGGTGCAGGCGATGAGGTTGTTGCTAAACTGGAATTAAACACCAATGAAAACAAACCTTTATCTGATTACAAAATAAAATTCGTAGCGAATTTAGACGGACAAAAAATAATTGATAAAGCTGATGTTACCGATGAGAATGGCATGAGATACATCAAATTTAATTTACCAAAAGAATTAAAAACAAATGATGGTTTATTAAATGTGATGATTGATTATAACGGAAGTACAGAAAGTGTTTCGCGTTCCATTCCAATTATATTGAACAAAATAAAATTCACCATGTTCCCTGAAGGCGGTGATCTTGTTTGTGGTTTAGATAATAATGTTGCATTCAGTGCGCTTAATGAATTTGATAAACCCGCCGATGTAGAAGGAATTGTGCTAACAGAAAAAGGAAGCAAAGTTGCAAGCTTCTCCAGTTTTCATCAGGGAATGGGCGCTTTTAAATTTAGTCCTCAATCCGGCGAAAATTACACAATAAAAATTACAAAACCAGAAGGAATTACCGAAACATTTAAATTACCAACTGCATTAGAGCGCGGTTATGTTTTAAATATCGATAATACTAAAATTGGTGAAGTTGGTATAAATATTAATACAACTGAAACTGAACAATTAGCAATTGTTGCACAAACCCGTGGTAAATTATATTACTCAACTTTAGTGGATGCAAAACCCGGAAGCAATAAATTTATTTTCCCGACTGATAATTTTCCAATTGGCGTGTCACAAATTACTTTATTCGATTCAAAAGGAATTGCACGTGCTGAGCGTTTAGCATTTGTAAATAAACATAAACAATTATCTATTTCAGTTGAAACTGATAAAGATAAATATTTACCCCGCGAAAAAGTAAAAATGATGTTGACTGTAAAAGACGAACGCGGCTTACCAATGCCGGCTAATTTATCGATGTCGGTAGTAAATGATCAATTACTTTCTTTTGCAGATGATAAATCAGGAAATATTCTCTCACAATTATTATTACAGCAAGATATCAAACAAAAAATTGAAGAGCCAGCATTTTATTTCAGCGCTAAGGAACCAAAAGCAGATAAAGCTTTAGATTATTTAATGATGACGGCAGGCTGGAGACATTTTACCTGGGAAAAATTAATGGAAGAAGAATTACCTGCTATTAATTATTTAGGCGAACGTGCAATTATCGGTGGGATTATTTACAATGGCGAGAACAGCAAACCAATGGTCGGAGTAAAAATTAAAATTCCTAACGGAATTGAATACGAATCGGATTCTGAAGGAAAATTCTCAATTAAAAAAGTGGATCTGTCAACTCCTGTTTCTTTAATGTTTAATTCAGAAGGATATTATCAGCAATCGCAATATATGCAAGACTATAATCAAAACCTTGTATTATATATGTACAAGAAAAATTATAATTACTATGGCTACAATAACAGCAGGAGCAAAAAGAGCGGAAAAGCGGGTGGAGCTGGTTCTGGTGTTGATATTGAAGACATGCAGCCTGTACCTGCTGCAATGGGCGGAATGGTGAACGAAAAAGCGCCAATGCTTGATAACCTTGTTGCTCAAAATAAAGTTAGAAAAGAAGCAGAACAACCTGTTGAACAATTAAAGAAACAAGATGAAGATTTTAAACACGCTGATGGTAAAAAAGATCTTGTTCGTGATAAATCTAAAGCAGAAGAGAAAAAACCTAACAACGGACCAAAAGACGCGAATAGTAATAATGATGCAAAAGCATTAGCAAGTCAATCTGTTGTTGACCGCCGTTTAGGAAAATTTGCCGGTGATGATCTTGACGAAGGTGAGTTAGCTAACAACGGACAAGCGATCCAAACATATTACCGTGCCCGTCAGTTTTACGCTCCTAATTATGAAAAGCAAGAGAGTGTTGAAACACGTACTGATTTCCGTAACACAATTTATTGGAATCCGAATGTTGAAGTTGGATACAGCGGTAAAAAAACAATTGAGTTTTATGCTTCTGATGATATTACTTCTTTCCGCACAACAATTGAAGGAATCGGCAGCGATGGAACAATTGGGCGCATGGAGAAAAATTTCTTCACACAATTACCATTTGCCATGACAACAAAAATTCCGGTTGAGGTTGCAACAGAAGATTTCGTTTCTATCCCTTTGACTTTAAAAAATAATACTAATGGTCCGCTTGGTGGTGTAATTACAATTACTGCACCGGATGGATTGAAAGAATTAGCTGCAATTCCAAGTATTCAAACAATTATGCCGGGTGCTGCTAAAACAATTTATTTAGATTATAAAGTTTTAGATAAAATTGGTTACGGAGAATTTACCATTGCTTTTAAAGCTTGTGGTTTAGGAGATGCATTTACTCAAAAAATAAAAATTGCGCCTAAAGGATTCCCTGTTCAAACTTCTTTCTCGGCACAAGATGTAGAAAAAGAATACACATTTGAAATTAATAAAATGGTGAATGGTTCTTTAAAAGCAACTTTCACTGCTTTCCCAAATGTAGTTTCTGATCTGATGAAAGGTGTTGAAGGGATTTTACAAGAGCCTTACGGTTGTTTCGAACAAACATCGTGTACAGCTTATCCGAATGCAATGGTGTTGGATTATTTAAAAACAACAGATAATAATGATACCAAAACTTTAGCAAAAGCAACTGATCTGTTGAACCGTGGTTACAAACGCTTAACAACTTTCGAATCGAGTGAAAAAGGTTATGAGTGGTTTGGTGCAAATCCTGCGCACGAAGGCTTAACTGCTTATGGTATCATGGAATTTATGGATATGAAAAAAGCAGGACAAGATGTTGATCAGAAAATGTTAGACCGCACCGCAAATTGGTTAATAAATCATAAAGATGGAAAAGGCGGTTTTGCGAGAGAGAAACATGCATACCATGATTTCGGAAGGATAAGCGATGATATTTTAAATTCTTATATAGTGTATGCTTTAGCGGAAGCAGGATATACTAATATTGAAAAAGAATTTGAAACATCTTACAAAAAAGCAATGGAAACAAAAGATCCTTACATGTTAGCTATGGTTACGAATGCGGCTTATTCTTTAAAACAAACTGCAAAAGGCGATGAAGCGTTAGCAGTATTAGTTAGCAAACAAGCAAAAGACGGAAGCTTCAGCGGTTCTACACATTCAATTACTTATTCGCAAGGTGAATCATTAACCATTGAAACATCAGCTTTGTCAATTATGGCGATCTTAAAATCAGGTAAAAATGCGGCTGCTTTAAATAATACAATTCAGTTTTTAACGAGCACACGCAGCGGTTCAGGAGTATTTAGTTCAACACAAGGAACAATTTTAGCTCTTAAAGCGTTGACGGAGTATGCAAAGTTCAGCAAAAAAACAACTGAAGATGGTGCCATTGAAATTTATATCGACGGTAAAAAAGCAATAACTAAAACTTACAAAGCCGGTGACAAAGGTGCAATCGTTGCTGAAGGTTTAGAAGAATTCATCAAAGGTGAAGGTAAACACGAAGTAAAAGTAAAATACATTGGTGTGAAAACGCCGCTGCCTTATTCTATGTCGATCAACTGGAGCACATCATTACCAAATAGCGATAAAGAATGCGCGATCGATCTTAAAACTAAAATGGCAAACAAAACTGCAAATGTTGGTGAAACAGTTCGTTTAACTGCGACGATCAGTAACAAGAAAAGCGAAGAAGTACCAAGTACAATGGCAATTATCGGAATTCCTGCAGGCTTTAGCGTACAACCGTGGCAGTTAAAAGAATTGCAAGAGAAAAAAGCGTTTGATTACTACGAAATAAAAGGGAACAACATCGCTATTTACTATCGTGGTTTAGGACCAAAAGCTGTAAAAGAGATCAATTTAGATCTGAAAGCAGAAATGCCTGGTGAATATGATGCACCGGCTTCAGCAGCTTACTTGTATTATACAAATGAATTTAAAACATGGAGCGCTACTGATAAAGTAACGATCAATAAAGTAAAAGTATAAGCGTGTTTTTCAGAAACTTCATAGGAAAAATAGTAAAGCGTCGCCTTTTTTTGGCGACTGCTTTACTGTTTTCTTTTCTAATATTCAAAGCACAAACTTCGTTCGATATCAACGATCCGCGCAATCCGCAATGTCCTTGTCATAAATATCAAAAACTCGCTGATGATGAATACAAAAAACTTTTACGCACCGGAAATAAAGGAAATGGAGAATTTGTTGGAATTGCAAGTTCAGAAGGTGACACCCATTTTGTTTCTCTAAGTAATTCCGATAAAATTCACAAAACAAGAATAGGGAAGTACAGAAAGCAAAAACATAAAATAAAAGATAAAACGCATCGTCCAAGGCGCTGGATATATGAATTTAAAAATTGGGATATTTGGAAATGTAAAACGCATTCAACTAAATGCCCGATCTGGAATAGATGAATGAAAAATGTGCCTTCAACAAGCTCAGGCACCGTAGTTGTGTCCCGGTGGTTGAGCTTGTCGAAACCACATTCATAAAAAATTTAATTCACGTCTTTACCTGCTTCCAATTTTTTGATCATTTCTTCAATTGCATTTTTATTGGCAGGATTAGGAGCTAGAGGCAAAGCAAGTTTTGCATTTGTCAATGCAGTTTTATAATCGCCATTAGCAGAATAACCCCGCGTTAAACCTGCATAGGTTGTAAATTGTTTTGGATTTTTAGCAGCATTGGTTTTAAAAACTTCTAAAGCTTCTTTATTTTTTTTCTGCGCCAATAATTGTTTTCCATAAAAATGCAGATCATTCATTGAACCTAATGGTAAAGCTGCTTTCATTGCTGAATCGGCTTGCTGTTTTTTTCCAAGCTTATCTAAAATAGTTGATCTGGTAACTAAAGTTTGGAAATTCTTATCAAATAAAACAGCAGTATTGCTCCACGTTAAGCCTTCTTCTATATTGGTGTTGTTGGTAACACAAAAATCCGCGGCTTGTTCCCATGCCTGCCAGCTAAAGCCTTTATCGCTTTTTAATTGTTTGCGGAATGCATTTAAAGAAGTACTTACCAGATCAACTTCCACTTTAAATGGAATTGAAACTTTTTCCCATTGCAAAGCAATCACTGCAGAATTTTCAGTTTGATTTATGAATTCATATTTTAACCATTCGACACTTTTGTCAAGCAATTGTGTTTTTACTTTTACGCGGAGCGCATCTTGTTTCTCATCATAAAAAAAACTTCCCCACGAACCGTTATCTTTCGAAAAAATAATTGTGCATTCATCTTTACCATAAGCCACAAAAAAACCATATTTGCCTGCTGCCAGATCTTTACCTTCTACTTTTACGTTCGTGCTGAATTCAATTGTTGTATTTTCATTCGCACCGGCGCGCCACGGCGCAGCTTTACTGCTTCCAAAACCAAGATCTTCAAAACCTTCATGAACAACAGGTGTACCGTAAATTTTTCCTTCACGCCCTTTTACGCCCGGACGGTCATACATTATGGTAACATCTGTAATGCCGATGCGCTCACCTGTCCAGGCTTTTCTATTACCACCGGGAGGAGGCGCGATTAACGGATTAACTTGTGCATTCGATATAATAAACAAAAAAAGCAGACTGACTAAACTGATGGTTTTTTTCATGGTTTTTTAATTGGTATTTAAAAGTAGTCTCTTTCTAGTTGGTAATCATCACCCAAAACAGGGGATTTGCATTAGCATAAAAGACAAATTTTAATTTGCCTCTTAAAATTAAGTATTATCTTTGTTTTAGCTGAAAAAAAGGAGTAAAAAAACCTGTTTTTAGGAATAAAAAAAGATGGATCAAAAATCTGCAGATAATATTGGCTTAGCACCTTTTTCGTGCTCTTTTTCGCCTCAATTGCCGGAATTGTTATTTAAACTTAAGTGCAGCATTGCTATCTCTACTTATCAAGCCAATAAGCTTATTTTTATTTCTCCTGTTGATGAAAATAAAATAACTCAATTACCGCGCGATTTTGCAAAACCTATGGGTTTCGAAATTTTGGGCGACAAAATGATCCTTGCCACAAAAGATGAAATACTTTATTTCGAAAACTCTAAAGAATTAGCAAAATATTATCCCAATAAAAAAGATACTTACGATGCTTTGTTTTTACCCCGTACAGCTTTTTATTCAGGACGAGTGGATATGCACGATGTAGCAATGGGAACCGAAGGAATCTGGGCTATTAATACATCATTTTCCTGTTTATGCCAAGTGACAGGCAATTTTAATTTTATTCCAAGATGGCAGCCAAAATTCATAAGCAAACTGGTATCTGAGGACCGTTGTCATCTGAATGGTTTAGTAATGATAAATGGTAAACCAAAATATGTTACAGCCTTAAGCACTGCAGATGAGCCGCAAGGTTGGAGAGATAATATTGTGAATGGCGGTGTTTTAATTGACGTTGAAACCAACGAAATTATTCTCGATAAATTAGCAATGCCTCATTCGCCACTTATGTATAAAGATGAATTATATATGCTTTTATCGGCTTCGGGCGAATTAATTAAAGTAAATATTAAAGAAAAAAAATACAAGGTTCTGAAAAAATTAGAAGGATTTTGCCGCGGGATGGATGTTTGTGGTGATTATATATTTGTAGCCATGAGTAAATTAAGAAAAAATTCTTCCACATTTGCCAAACTTCCATTTGCAGAAAAGGCTGATGCAGCAGGCATTAAGGTTATTCATATCCCTACAATGGCTCTTGTTGGAGAATTAAGTTATCAGGCTAGCGTTGATGAGATTTATGCTTTAAAAATTCTAAAAGACACAATTCGTCCTAATATATTAAATACAGTTAATCCTTTACATAAATATTCCTTAAGCATACCCGGAGCTACCTTTTGGGCGAACCCGGATAATATAAATCAATAATAATAGTATATTTATAAATCGAAAAAATTAAAAAATGAAGAAAAATTACAATTACAATGAGTTGGTAAGGTTTTACAATCGCAGCTGTAAAAAACTAAGCAATTTGCTCACACTTGGTAAAAATGAATACAAGCAAGATATTTTAAAAAGACGTATTGCGCGTTTATTTCAATTATTAACAGGAATGCAAACTCAGCTTAAGCTAAGTACTGCAACATGTGCGTTAACTATAGGTTTTGTATTATTTCAGCCAAACGCTGCAAGTGCACAATCTTTCCCAACACACACAGTTAACCCTTTCGGGTTAGTTGCTATTCCTACACCAACTGCTTGGTCTTCTCCAACATTTGTTGATTTGGATAATGATGGAGATGAGGATATAATGGCAGGTAACAATGCCGGCAATTTCTATTATTATCAAAATACCGGTACTGCTTCAGCACCAACTTTTTCTGCTCCGGTAATGAATCCTTTCGGACTTGCAAATACCGGTAGTGGTTATGCTTCCCCAACGTTTGTTGATTTAGATAATGATGGTGATATGGATATGGTTTCAGGTGCTGGTTCCGGCGCTATTTATTATTATCAGAATACAGGAACTGCGAGTGCGCCTGCATTTGCCGCCGGCTTTGCTGGTCCCTATGGCATTACTTCTGTTTCAGCTTATTCCAGTGGTTCTTTTATTGATTTAGATAATGACGGTGACCAAGATTTCATGTCTGGCGATAAAGTAGGAACATTTACATATTTCCAAAACACGGGTACTGTTTCTGCACCTGCATTTGCACCAGGTGTTCTAAATGCATTTGGTTTATCTGTAAATGCAACAGCTGCATATTCAACAGTAGCTTTTACCGATTTTGATGCTGATGGAGATAAAGATATGTGGTCAAGTGATGGTGGTAGCGCGTTTAATTATTATTTAAACACCGGTACTGCTTCTGCTCCTGCATTTGCAGCTCCAACACTTAATCCCTTCTCACTTACAGCACTTACAAATAATGGTACCTGTCCAACATTTACTGATTTAGATAGTGATGGTGACCAGGATTTGTTATCAGGACTTGCCAATGGTAATTTAGTTTATTTTGAAAATAGTGCTCCATTGGGTATAAAAACAATTAATTTAGCTAACGGTGTAAGTGTTTATCCAAATCCAACCACAAGTAATATTAACCTTAATATAAAAAATACTTCAGAAGTTTTATCAATTGAAGTATCAAATGTGTTAGGGCAAGTTATTTCTGCAGCAACAACCATTAACGAAAACAATTCTATTGCTTTACCGGAAGCAAAAGGTGTTTATTTTGTTAAAGTAACTGATAAAGCTAACAAGAACAATATCTTTAAAGTTGTAAAAAACTAATTTGAATATTTCTTTAAAAGAAAGACCGCTCCAAAAAAGGCGGTCTTTTTTTGATCAATTTCCCTTCATAGATCGTAAAATATGTGAAGGATATAACTCTTTTTTGAAATTGTGTAATTCATTAGGCAGTTAAACTTTTAACCTTTGTTTATTGTAAATCTTAAAAAGGAAGGTCATGAATCAGCAAACAAAAGTTAGTGTAATATCCGGCTTGGTAATGATCTCGATTATCATTCTTCTTGCTTATTATGGCTATCCTAAACCTAAAAGTTCAAGCAAAGGGCCGGAGAAAAACACGATCGCTCTCAATAACAATATTGTTAATGTAAAAGCAAACTCCGTAAACCTATGTTCTGAAATTACTCCTTGTTGTTTTCAAACAAATAATAAAAACAATGACCGATCCTTTAATATTTTCGGTCCGTCGGCTAGAATCGAATTACAAGAAAAAATGAATGACTATTTACAGGTTGATGATATAAACCTCGCAAGTAATTAAGAGTTTTTTAAAAGTCTCCTTTCAATAAGAGATAAAAAATATGAAAGCAGATAAACATCTCGGAGATGCCGGGTCAAAAGTGAACAAACCTATTAGTTATTGGACGGATAGTTCAATGCCTTCTGCTCAAATTCCCTTAAAGGAAAATTTAGAAACAGATGTTGTAATAGTTGGCGGCGGATTGGCAGGTTTGAGCATTGCGTATTGTCTTTCACAATCAGGAAAAAAGTGGTACTTGTGGAAGACGGTTTCATTGGCAGCGGAGAAATAAGCCAGGGCCTTTGGAAAGCATAATAATATTTATTGTTGCGGGGACAAGTGGTATAATATTAAATTACAGGGATATCACAGGTAAAAAAGTTCCTAAATGGTTTGCGGTTGCACATGGTTTAGTGGCAATAACCGGATTTACATCTTTATTAGTATTTGCTTTTTGCAAATAATATTTCTAAATTAACGTATTAAAAAGTACAGCTAATTGAGCGACGTCCGAAATACAATTAAACTTCTTAGGTTTCCTTTTTCAATTTTTTTATTGCCTATCTCTTTATTTTCTTTTTTTTACATTCATCCGCAAGTTCATCCCAAATTGATCCTAGTATTGATCATCTGGCACGTTTTGGTTTTTCCATCCAGTAACGGATACAACAGTTATCACGATAAGGATGAAGGGCCCATTGGAGGTTTAGCTTCTCCGCCTAAAGCCACAAAATGGTTACTTTATTTAGCAAATCTTTTCGATGGTGCAGCTATTTTGCTTTCACTATTGGTTGATTATTATTTTGTGGCATTTGTATTAATTTATATTATAGCATCCAGGCTTTACAGTAACAGAAGTATCCGCCTTAAAAAATTTCCGGTTATTGGTTTTTTAATTGTGTTTATTTTTCAGGGTGCATGGGTTTTCTGTGCCAACCTTTTTGCGTTTTCAAATTCTGCTTTGCTTTTAAATCCGTCTGTTGTATATGCTGCCATTGCCTCTTCTTTTTTTATAGGGACGATCTATCCAATAACACAAATATATCAGCATGAAGCTGATGGAAAAGACGGCGTTAAAACATTAAGTATGCTGCTTGGTATAAAAGGTACATTTGTGTTTTCGGCATTTATGTTTTCACTTGCTACATTTTTCATTTACTTATCGTTTCATAATGATACAACCTTAAATAATTTTTGGATCTTCAATATTGTAATGTTACCTGCAACAATGTATTTTTTAAGTTGGGCGGCGCGGTCGTTTAAAAACAATGCTCACATTAATTTTAAAAATGCAATGATCATGCTCACACTATCCGCATTTCTGAACAATCTTTATTTTTTTATTTTATTAGTTAAATAGTTACTTATGCCTCACATTCTCGATATTTCAACTGCAGTTCCGGATTTCTTGATCACAAATGAGAATTTGATAAAATTTTATTCAGAAGCGTTGGAGGCAGAAGATAAAAATGCCATTACAAAGAAACTGACTTTCCTGAGCGGGAAAACTAAAATTAATAAGCGGTATAGCTGCATTCCTGATTTTAAAGGGAATTCTTATGAATTGTATAAAGATGGAAATTCTAACCGGCCCGTGGAAGAAAGAATGGAATTATATAAGAAAAATATTATGCCTCTTGCTTCTAAAGCAATTAATATAGTATTATCAGAAACGGGCATTGAAACAAATGATATTACGCATCTTATTACAGTAAGTTGTACCGGATTATTTGCTCCCGGTTTCGAATTTTTAGTGGCGGAAAAATACAAATTACAGAACACCGAAAAAATAGCGTTGAATTTTATGGGTTGTTATGCCGGCTTAAAAGCACTTAAACATGCACATTATATTGCGCAAGCTGATCCTACGGCTTGTATTTTAATTGTGAGTGCCGAGCTTTGTTCACTCCATTTTTATCCTTCGGATTCAGATGAGGATATACTTTCTAATTTATTATTTGCAGATGGTGCCGCGGCTGTTGTTGTGTGCGGTAATGAAAGCAAGCACATTCAAAATAAATTAACTTTATCAATTGATAGTATAGGGACTTCATATATTCCTAACACAATGAACCTGATGACCTGGAATATTTCATCATCTGCTTTCAGGATGTATTTGAGCAGAAATATTGCAGATGCAATAAAAGAAAATGTACATTCTGTTGTAAATGATTTTTTAGGTAATGGAATTAATGAAACAGAACATTGGGCTATTCACCCCGGAGGAGCTAAAATAGTTGAAGCTGTTCAGGAAAGTCTTCAGCTGAGTGAAAGTAACGTAGAAGATTCAATGAATGTCTTAAGGGAATATGGCAATATGTCGTCGCCGACAATTTTATTTATTTTAAGCAGGATCTTAAATAAAATTAAAAAAGAAAATCCAGTCCCGACAGCTATCGGGACCAAAAAAATATTTGCCTGTGCCTTTGGCCCGGGACTGAATATTGAAATGGCAGGACTTTCATCAGTTGATGCCCGTTTACTAAAAACAAATATTAATTCCACGGTAAGTTATGCAGCTCAGTAACAGATCGACGGAAAAGGAATATTTGGACAACGATGTTATAGAAACTAAAGCGTTGTATCGAAATCTTTTGGAATTGGATATTATTAATAAGCGGTTAGGGGGATACAACGCTTCACGAAATGGTTTAGCTACTATTTTAAAGACCAGGAAAAATATTGAATCTGTTTTAGATATAGGATTTGGCGGCGGTGATTCGATAAAGCAACTTTCAAAATTTGCAGATAGAAATAAAAGATATATGTTCTTTTATGGTGTAGATCTGAAAAGTGATTGTGTAAAATACGCGGAAGAGAATTTAACGTTATGCACTAATAAAAAACTGATCTGTGATGATTATAGGAATATTCCCTCTGATCTGCTTAAAGAAACAGATATAATTCATTGCAGTTTGTTTTTACATCATCTTACCGACAAGGAAATAATTGACCTGTTCAAATTTGCGAAGGCAAATAAATGTATTGTGCTGGCAAATGATCTGCACCGTCATTGGTTAGCATATTACAGTATTAAATTTCTTACAGCATTATTCTCGAGGTCATATTTAGTAAAAAATGACGCTCCGATCTCTGTAAAAAGAGGTTTCAAGAAAAAGGAACTAATTGCACTGCTAAAAAAAGCCGGAATTGATAACTATTCTGTAAAATGGAGCTGGGCATTCAGGTACATCGTAATTGCTAATGCATGAAATATGACGTTGCTATAATCGGTGGCGGTATAAGCGGACTCGCTTTTGCAATTGACATGAAAAAACGGGGATATAATATTATTGTTATTGAAAAAGGAAGTTATCCCCGTCACAAAGTTTGCGGTGAATACATTTCAATGGAATCGCATCAGTATTTGCAAAGTATTTGTCCTGCAATTGAAAAACTTAGTCTGCCCAGAATAAATAATTTTAAATTAACATCAACCGGCAAACATGAATTTAATACACCACTTAAACTCGGTGGTTTTGGTATTAGCCGTTATCTTCTCGAAAATTTACTTTTTGAAGAAGCGAAAACACTTGGTGTTGTTTTTATACTCAATAACAAAGCACTCGATATTCATTTCAATACCGGTTCGGAATCATATTCGATCAAAACAAAAACCGAAACGGTAAATGCTGATCTGGTTTGCAATTCATCCGGACGAAAATCAAATCTTGAAGTAAAAGAAAAAATTGAGGATATGGCAGGAACAAATTATGTTGGGGTTAAGTATCATGTAAAATTAAGCAGAGATCCTTCAGCCATTGAAATACACAATTTCCCCGGAGGTTATTGCGGCATATCCAATATTGAAGAAAACAGATCGTGTCTTTGTTATATAGTGAATTCAAAAAATTTAAGGAGTGTGCAGAATTCAATTCCTGAATTGGAAAAAGTTTTTTTATATAAAAATGGTAATCTGAAAAAAATATTTACCCAGGCAGAGTTTATTTATAAGGAACCTATTACTATTAGCGGAATTAATTTTTTAATAAAGAAGCCGGTTAACCGTAATGTGTTTTTTTTAGGTGATGCCGCCGGCAGCATGGCTCCGATCAGCGGCAACGGAATGAGCATGGGTTTCAGATCAGCCTCCGTATTGGCTCAGCATATGGATCAATATTTTTCTAAAACAATTACAAGAGAGCAGTTAACCGTGTATTATGAAATGTTTTGGGAAAAACAATTTTCTGAGCGGATAAAATTGAGCCGCCATTTTCAAAAACTTTCTGAATATTCTTTTTTAACTAAGGGAACTATAAAACTATTTAATCTTTTTCCAAGATTGGCACAGGGCGTGATCAAGCAAACACATGGCAATCCATTTTAACCAAGATAGCCCCTATTTTCACTCTGTTTTTTCTATTTCTTACTTTTTATTCCTCTCTTTTAGCTCGTTTAGTCCCTGCTTTGCCGAATAGAAAGTTTCATGGCTGTAAGCTGTTGTAATATTGTATTAGATAACGTTTAATCGTGATAAATTGTCCGGTTAATTAAAATTAGAAGAGATGAAAAATATTATCAAATTAGTTTTACTTTTTTCGCTTATGTTTAGCTTAAAAGGTGTAGCACAGGAACCTACTGCTGATGCTAAATTAAGTAACATAACAACCCATAAAGGCAGAAAGGAATTACGCAAAGAAAAGCGCAGACAGCATAACGCAGCTGGCCTGGCGGCAAGTAATGAACGCAGATCACGCAAAAGCAATGGCTCAGGTACAGTTAACAGACATGATGCTAAAAGTAAAAAGTTAGTGAAGGATCGTAAGCGTTTTAAATCAAAAGAAGATAAAAAGAGGGAAGAAGAAAAGGACCGTGAAACAAAAGATCAAACTGTTCCGGTTGATGAAAAAGCAAAAGGATAATTAAACCGGACGTTTAATTTCAACATAAGTTTTAAAATGTTCAAAAAAATAAAATATAAACCAAGCGTGGTAAATGATAAGCGGTCGGGATATTTACGCTATCCGGATGAGGAAGATATTTACAAAAAGCAAATTGAAGAAAAAGATATTGATCCCGAAGATCCAACCAAAATGAAAACGCCGAACGAAAAAACAAAAAAACGGAACGGTTTTGACGAAGATCTTTCCGGAGATCATATGGATGTTCCGGGTTCTGAGCTGGATGATGAAATGGAGCGTATCGGAAGTGAAGATGAGGAAAATAATTATTACAGCTTAGGAGGCGATAATAATCATTATACAGGACAAGATGAAGATTAATGTTTACAAAAAATACATTAAACGGGGGAATAGGTTTATGCGTATTGATGACCTTTGCGTTTAATACATCCTATGCTCAGAAACAAGATTCAATTAAAGGACACGATTCGCTGGCTCTTTACAGAAAAATAAAAAAATTCGCATCTAAATATAAATTAACAACACTGATATATCAAGCTGTTTTTGTTGATCCCAAACCACAGGAGTATCCTTCACAGCCCGCTTCTAATGAAGGAAAAGTTGTGAACCCTTACTTAAAACAAGAGGGCAGTATCATAAGAAAGATCTATATTACGGTGTATGATCCGTTTGGACATTCGGTGACTGATACTGTACGGCGCAAAATAAATCCGTTAGAAAAAATTGGCAACAAGGCTCATATTACCACGCGGCACTGGGTTGTTACAAACAAACTTTTATTTAAAGAGAACGATACTTTAAACGCACTTGCAATAAGTGAAAGTGAAAGGTTATTACGGCAAGCAGTTTACATTAGTGATGCCCGGATCTTTATTTCAAAAAATAAAACCGGAGATAGTGTTGATGTGCATGTACTGGTGCAGGATAAATGGGCTATCACAGTTCCGTTTGTAATAACAGATGTTTCTGCTAATGCAAGATACAGAAATCAGAATTTATTTGGTGTTGGACAGCAATTTGAACAGTATGTAGGATTTAAAAGGCCAAATGTAATGGACTATAACGGTTTTTATAATATTGCGAACCTTGATAATACATATATATCGGCCACGCTTTCTTACCAAACTAATTCGGATGGAACCGGAGTAGGCGTTTCATTTGATAGGCCATTTTATTCACCGCTCGCAAAATGGGCCGGTGGTATTTCGTTAGCTCATGATCAGCGTTTTTATAAATATACGGATACTTTAGATGGTGTACCAAGAGTAATAAGCATTAACGATTGCGGTTATGATGTATGGGCCGGAAAAACAATAAAGATACATAGTACAAAAAGTTTTTTTAGCAAAAGCAGTAATATTATTGTTGGCGGAAGATTTTATAATACAACTTATATAAAGCGGCCCATTATTGCGAATGATATTATGGAAGGACATTCCAATGCGTCAACTTTTATAGGAAATGTTGGTTATGCCATTCAGCAATATTATAAGGATAAATATATTTATAGATTTGGTGCGAACGAAGACGTACCCGAAGGATTAATTTTACAATTTTTATACGGTGCGGATAAAAAAGAATTAAAAGAGACAAGATATTATGCAGGTCTGGAAGTAGCAAGAGCAAAACATTTTAATTTCGGATACCTGTCAGCTACTTTTTTTCATTCTGTTTTTTTTAACAGAGTTATTCCAAATGATATAACAAGCGGATTAAAATTATATTATTTCAGTGATCTGTTCCGTTTAAAAAAATGGTATTTCCGCGAGTTTGTAAATTATAATTTGATCTATGGCCAGAATAAACAAGCTGATGAAAGATTAACCTTAACACCTGGTGAATTATATGGTTTTAATAGCGGTTCGTTAACGGGAACAAAAAAAATGGTAGCGAATTTTGAAACAGTTAGTTATGCACCTTATAATATTATTGGATTCAGGATCGCTCCTGTGGTTTTGGTTGGACTTGGAATGATCGGTGATAAACAAAACCCGCTTTTACAAAGTAATTTGTATCAGGCTTATTCGTTGGGGTTGATGTTCCGGAACGAGAATTTATTAAGCAGTACTTTTCAGATCTCCGTAGGATGTTATCCTTTTCTTCCTGATAAAAATGGCGCCCAGGTTGTTTATAATCCGGTTACAAGTTTTACTTTAAGGGTAAGAGCTTTCGCAATTTCAAAGCCGGCTTTTATTAGTTATTAATTATGTGCGGATGAGATGGTGTTCTCTGCCTGTTCCTTTTCTTTTTCTTTTTTCCTTTTCTCTTTCCGCTCTAGTCTTTTTTCTCTCCAGCTCTTTTTTTCAGGTTTTTTGTCGGTCTTCTTATCTTTTTTATCTTTAAAAAAAGTGCGTAATAAAAAACTATGTTTTGCAGCTTCCATGTTCTTACTGAAACCGCCAGCCCCCTGTTTTAAATTGACAACCGTCTTGTCAATGTTTGCCGCAAAAACGGGATCCATAAATAATTTTCCGATAGTGCCTTTTCCGTCTCGGATGTTATTCATTAACACAGCAAGATCATCTGTAATGTCTGCGGCATTATCACCTGTTACTTTTAATTTAACAAGAATATCATCAATGCTCACCGGCATTACTGTGGCGATATAATCATTATTTTCAATGACCTTTTCTCCATTCGTTCCGGGTCTTATGATCAATAATGTGCTTCCCATTAGTCCGTCGGATCCGATAATTGCTGTCGCATTTTTTTTGATGAATTTTTTTACGGATTCATTCAAGGTCAGATCGACTCTTACGGTAGAGTCGGATGCAATTTCAATATTTTCAACTACACCAACATTAATTCCGGCAAATCTCACATTGTTTCCAACCTGCAAACCCTTTACATCTTTAAATACGCCGCTTATCTGAAATGTACTGTTAAAGAGCTGCTGTTTTTTACCAATGTAATAAATGGCTAGCAGAAATAATGACATCGTAACCGATACAAAAATTCCTAAACTTATTTTATTTCCGGATTTTTTTTTCATAGCATTTATTTAAAAGGTCGTTCCATGAAAAAATGATATGAACCGATGGTATAATTAAATATTTTAGTTTTTCGAACCATGAACTTAGTACAGTACATATTTCCGGAGAGAGAACCGGATCTTTTCAACGCGGTTACTCTGCATAGAATAAGTTTAAACCGTTTCTTCTTCGGCGGTACGTACTTTATCGACTTCACACATTACTTTACTTTTCATGTCTTCTGCAAGATCTTTTGCGCCGCTCATTAATTTTTTTCGGGTTTCAGATCCTTTATCAGGTGCAAATAATACGCCTAAAATTCCGCCTATAACTGCGCCTGCAAGTAATGCTCCTATTAACTTTACTGTGTCGTTCGAATTTTTCATTTTAGTTTATTAAATAGGTTTTTTTCCTTGTATAACGCGCAATATAACTGCTATCAGCGCGATCACCAATAAAATATGAATAAGACCGCCGGCATTGTAACCTATAAAGCCAATTGCCCAGCTGATAACAAGTATAACAGCTATTACATAAAGTAAATTTCCCATTGTTTTTAATTACTATTTATTGTTACTACTTAATATTATCCTTCCAAAAATCACTGATGCTTGTACCTAATTCATCCATATCGTATTTAAATTCGCGTTTAAAAGATTGCCATTTTTCGCTGCCTTCTTCTTTATAATCATCTAATCGCTTTTTTAAGTCAGTATTTTTTTCTTCAAGAGCTTTTATTTTTTTTCTGTATTCTTCCCTGGCCTCTTTTTTCTCTTTAGCTACTCTTTCATTAAAATCATTTATGCTTTTTTGGTTCGCTTCAATTTTTTCATTTGTTTCTTTTTTAAAATTTTCCATATCGGACTTGTATTCCTTTTCAGCTTGATTTAACTCTTGTTTTGCATCAGTTACATTTTCCTGGTCTTTCTCAACCTTTTTTTCAGGAGTTTTGCAAGCTGCTAATACAACCATTGCAGCTAATATTATTAAAATTGTGATGAAACCGTAACGGTTATCTTTAGATTTTAAGTGAGTTGATGCGTTTTGATTCATTTTGTTATTTTTTAGTTTATAAATAATTTATGTTTCAAATGTAATATCAGGTTTAGTTTACTTTTTTAATTTTAGGTAAGAACATGTTTTGTATAGTTTAAAACAGGATAGATTTGGTTTGTTTTTTCAAGCCTGAAAATGAGCTTTTACAAAAGCATGCTGCTGATTCTCGGTCATTTTATCTGTATCTTCTACATCTATTTCAATATTTTCGAAATGATGATCTTCTTTTAAAAGATTGAATAATTCGGTTTTCGCATCGGTCGGCCCAAAAAGAACTACTTGCTGATGATCTTTAATGGCTTCCCCTATTTTCTTATAATAACTATGCTGTAAATGCTGCTCTTTGTTATGCATGAGGTTTTCGCTTTTGTTTAAACTATCCTCTTTTACCTTATGCGTAAATTCCGATTCAATGATATTTGTAGTAATTACATCGTTTGTTAATTCCATTAGGTGTGCGGCTGAATGATCCATCCAAATACCTATTTGTTTCTTTGTTGTCATATTGTTTTTTTTAGATAAAGATGAATTTGTTTTCGCAATGTATCCGGCAATATTCGTTAGTGGATAACTATAAGCAGCCAATAGGCATGACAGCATAGACGGTGATCATTAAAATGCAGTTCAAATTAAACCGGCATTAGTTCTACACACGCTTTTTGACAGGCTTCTTTTATTTTTGTAAAAAGTTTTTCAATTTCTTCAATGCCCGACTTGTCTGCCGCTAAGGTTTCAATTTGCACTACTTCTTTTTCAATAACTTTGTCTAAACCTATAAATGGAATAGTGGATCTTAATTTATGTGCAGTAGCTTTAATTAAGCCGTAATCTTTATTGCGTATTCCGGTTTCAAGAGATCTGATCTCTTCAGGATTTTCTGAAAGAAAAAGGGTTATCATTTCTTTTACAAAAGTTTTATTACCTTTTGATACTTCTATCAAATAGCTAAGGTCAATAATTTTTTCTGCGCTGTCGTTTATATCATTCATAGTATTATTTTTCTGAGCTATCTATTTAGATGGTCCTGAGTATTCATTTTTTAATTTATTTTCCTGATTTTCGACAACAGTTGTAAAAAGATAATTAACGGTTAAATTGTACAATTCCTCTTCCGCAATTGGTTTCGATATATAATCATTCATGCCGGCGCTTAAACATCTTTTTCTTTCGTCTTCCGAAGCGTGTGAGGTCATGGCAATAATTGGCAAACCCAATTTCATTTCCTTGCGTATAAATTTTGTGGTTTCATATCCGTCTTTTTCGGGCATTTGAATATCCATTAAAATAAGATCGTATTTATTAAGTTTTAGATTTTCGAGAGCTAATTTGCCATTAGAGCATACCTCATAACGAAATCCCCAGCTTTGAAGAAGAAAGGAAGTTAGTTTCCGGCTCAACAGATTATCCTCTACAACCAAAATGAGGATCTTCTCCTTTAATTCATTCGGTATAACTCTGTCTGTAAGCATTTTTATTTTTTTGCAATAGAAATTAACTGTGTACCGAAGATACTTTCTGTTTAACAGAATTTGGCCTTCATTCGGTGAAAAGGCTTTTTTAATAGCCATAGCCCGAAAAATCGTGTTTAAAGTATTTTTTATTTGTGGTCGGTTAAATTAAAAATTAGATTTTTTGCTTTAAGCTATGTTAAATACCTTATTAACGAATACCGAGTGAGAACCACTTAATCAGTTGTAATTTTATAATAGAAAATAAAGAATTAAAAAAACAATTGATAAAGAAATTAAGTTATGAAGGTTTTAGTAATAGAAGATGATAAGATCACATTGAATTCACTCAAGCATGTGATAGAAAGTTTGGGACATAAAGTATCCGTAGCAGAAAACGCGGAAACAGCGATCCGTAAAATAGAAGAAGATACATTCGATCTGGTGATAAGTGACATTATGATGCCTGGTCTCTCGGGTTTATCGTTACTTTCAATTTTGCGTAACATGCATCTTTGTAAGGCTCCCATTATTGCTATGTCAACATTAAACAATAAAACATTACTGGATGCCGCATATGAGGCCGGCGCAAATGATTTTATGATCAAACCATTTTCGTTTGAAGACCTGGAGGAAAAATTAAGAAAATTCGAGGAGAAGGCGCAGGAAATGCATGTAAAAAAACAATAAACGCATTTGAGCACTATCCACTTTTGGCTATAAAAAACGCCCAATTACCGAATATTGATTCTTATTGTAAAATGTGTGAATAGATTTGGATAATGATCCAATGATCAGATGCAATAAGATAAAATGGTAAAGATTATTTTTCTTTCAGTATTAAGTAGTTCTGCCATGTTTGGTCAGCCCCAAAGCAACGGGTATGCTGAAGCGGAAGACTTGTTTGCAAGAAACCGATTTACTGCGGCGTGGCCTTATTATGATAAATTATTAAAAACTGATCCATTAAATCCGGATCTGAATTTTAAAATGGGAGTTTGTTATTTGAACTCCCGTTCCCAAAAAGAAAAAGCTATTAGCTGTTTTCAGAAAGCTATCGTTTCAACAGATAAAGAAACAGACAACTCAATAATTACTTATAAATTATTAGCCGATGCTTGTTATTATGCTTCTAATTTTGATCAGGCTATTATAAATTATGAAAAGTATAAAAAGATCCTCTTGGATACCAAGGCGAGCCAATTAGCAATTGAAGAAATAACTGAGAAAATAAAAATGTGCCACATGGCCAAAGAGTTGAAAGAATTAAAGGAATTAACGCTTGCTTTAATTGATGATACATTTGATTATAAGAATAAAAAAGATGGTTCGGCAGCCTTTAATTATTCTACAACAACTTCAGCCGACCAAGCTTCTATTACTTTTACACTTAGCAAAACACTTAATAATGGCATAAAAATTCGTGATGGGGATTTCTATGAAAATAGTTTTACCGTTTTAAGCAACAATCCCGCACCTGCATCAAACAGAATTGATACAAGTTCGATTCAAATGGAATCAACTGTTGCAACTTCTGTTGACGGACAAATTCTTTTAATTTACAGGGATGATAACGGCGAAGGTAACTTGTATGCTGCACGGTTAAACGGGAATGAATGGAGGGCGGCGGAAAAATTAAATAAAGCCATTAATAATAATGGCTGGGAACCGAATGAATTTATTTCGGCCGATGGAAACACGCTTTATTTTTCAAGCTCCCGTGAAGGTGGTTTCGGTGGAAAAGATATTTACAGAAGTATTAAATTAACTAACGGTGAATGGGGAAAGGCAATAAACATGGGACCAACCATTAATACCATTTATGATGAAGAAGCGCCTTGTATACATCCTGATGGTGTTACTTTATTTTTTAGTTCTAACCGCTATAGAACCAAATCGGTTTTTGATAATTTCATCAGTACGCTCACGGATAGCGGGTGGACCACTCCCGTAAATGTTGGTTACCCTTTAAATAAAAATACTATTACAGAACAGTTGGGCGGCAAGAAATTAAAAGTTTTAAGTGAAAAAGAAAAAGTGACGGACGAGAAAGATAATTACAGGGTGACATTTATTGATCCGAAAAAAATTCCTGTTACAATGATAAAGGGTAAAATTATTGATAGGGAAGGAAAGATCCCGGGTTACGCTGAGATAACAGTTACAGATAATGAAACAGGAGAAATAACAGGGGTTTATCATGCTGATGGAAATACTGGAAAGTATATGTTCATTCTGCCTCCCGGAAAAAATAATAATATTACTTACGAAGCCGAAGGATATTTATTTCATTCGGAAAACCTTCATACTTCTAAGGAAACAAGTTTTTACAAAGCACATAATACCGTGGAGTTGGTTCCTCTTGCCGAAGAATCGAAAGTAGTGCTTAATAATATTTTTTTTGCTGATAGTTCTGCCACGCTTAGTGCTGCATCGGAAGTTGAATTGAATAGAATACTTAATTTTTTAATGCTTAACCCCAAAATGGCAGTCGAAATATTAATGTTTACAGATAAAGAAAAGACAAAACGGGAGAATGAACTGGCAAATGATAAGGCCCAGGCCGTTGTAAATTACCTTATTCAAAAAGGAGTTGCGAAAGAAAATGTAGCATCAAGACTATCTGAAAAGCCAAAGAAATTAAGGAAAAAAAAAATTGGTGAAACAATTACAGAAAATGAATCTGGAAAATTAGAATTAAAAATCATAGCACTCAAATAATTATGACAGAACTAAAATTTGGGACAGACGGCTGGCGTGCCATAATCGCAAAAGAATTTACTTTGGATAATATTGCCAGAGTAGCAGAAGCTACAGCGCAATGGTTACTGAAAAACAGTAAGCAGCCAAGTGTTGTACTTGGCCACGATAATCGCTTTGGCGGAGAATTGTTTGCTGAAGCAACAGCAATGATCTTGTGTACACATGGTGTAAAAGTATATTTGGCCAAAGGTTTTGTATCAACACCAATGGTATCTTTAGGAACCGTAAAACAAAAAGCTGATCTGGGTATTGTTATAACAGCAAGTCATAATCCTCCCTCGTATAATGGGTTTAAATTAAAAGGTTCATATGGTGGTCCGCTTTTACCCGAAAAAACAGAAGAGATCGAAAAATTAATTCCGAAAAAAAATATGCATGATCTGGACGAATTAAAAATTCAGAATTATTTGGAGAATGGATCTATCGAATATATTGATCTTGAAACCATGTATTGCGATCATTTAGAAACTAATTTTGATCTTGATATTATCCGGAAGTCGCGTCTTAACTTTAGTTATGATGCGATGTATGGCGCCGGACAAAATGTAATTAATCGTTTATTGCCCGATACAGCTTTACTTCATTGCGAAAATAATCCTTCTTTTAACGGACAGGCCCCTGAACCAATTCATAAAAACTTACTTGAGTTCTCGAACCGTATTAAGTTATTTGAAAATATTGATTGCGGTTTGGCAACAGATGGGGATGCTGATCGTTTGGGTTTGTATGATAAGAAAGGGAATTTTATAGATTCTAATCATATTATTTTATTGCTCATAAAATATTTGTATGAAGAAAAAGAAATGAGAGGTAAAGTGGTGACTTCTTTTTCAGTGAGTGCCAAAGTTGGAAAACTATGTGAGCATTACGGTTTAGAACACGAAGTAACTAAAATTGGTTTTAAACATATTGCTGGTTTAATGATCTCGGAAGATGTATTATTGGGAGGAGAAGAATCGGGCGGCATTGCCATTAAAGGACACATTCCGGAAAGAGATGGAATTTGGATCGGTTTAACAATTTGGGAATGCATGGCAGTAACCGGTAAATCATTACATGAACTTATAAAAGATGTTTATGCAATTGTTGGCCCTTTTTCTTTTGAACGTTCAGATATGCACATTCAAGAGAATTTAAAAAATGAAATCATAAAGAACTGCAAGAAAAATATTTATAAAAGTTTTGGTGAATATAAAATTAAAAGAACAGAAAATTTAGATGGCTATAAGTATTTTTTTGACAATGATGAATGGCTTATGATCCGTGCTTCAGGAACAGAACCTGTTTTAAGAAATTATGTTGAATCAAGTTGTCCTAAAAAAACAAATTCAATTTTAAAGGCAGCCGAACAAACATTACTTGGAAAAATGCCGTTAAATAATGGTGTCTCAAAAAAAGGCAGATACAAGAACGGCAATGAAATTGATATGACCCATATTAATGATCGGCCCGGTGCAATGCCGGAAAGTGCGTAGAATTGATAACCATTAAAACATATAATATGGAAAATAATACTCAACGATCCATTGAAATATTAACCGGGTTAATAGAAATTAATAACAAACGAATTGTAGGTTATGATAACGCCTTAAAGGAAATAAAAGAATCTACAATAAAATGTTTGTTCTCGCGCTTGGTTGAGACCAGTCGTTTATGTAAAGATGAACTTAGTACAGAAGTAAAAAAACTTGGCGGAGTACCGAAAGAAGAAACACCGACTACGAGTAATTTATATAAGGAATGGATGGACGTAAAAGATGCTGTTGCATCTAAAAACAGAAGAGCAATTTTTAACTGCTGCGAGTTTTGGGAAGATGTAGCAGGCAGAGTATACGAACATGCTTTGTATAAATATGAACATGTGGATCCCGGGCATAAACATCTTATCAAAAAACAATATTCCCGCATAAAAGCGGATAAAGACAAAATAAAAAATCTGAGCAAAGTATTTGTTAAGGTGTAAAAAAGAATTGTATTTGCAATTCTTCTCTTAAGGCCGGATTTATTCAGGAGTTTTTTTAGTTAGACTAAGTTTTCTTTCTTTTAATAAATATTTACTTCCTTCAGCGGCAATGCTAACTTTTAAATTTTCAACTACAATCGGAGTATGCTTGTCAACCTTTTTTATATTAGTTGTTTTGATTTTACTTCCATCTATCAAAACAGCCATTCCGGATCCCAGGCATGTTGCTTCATTTCCTTCTGAAATAATTAGTGCCGTGTCCTCTTCCAACCCAATTCCAAGACATTCGGGGTTCATTGCAACAGCATGAGCTAACCTTGCGAAGCGGCCTCTCTTAATAAAATGTGTATCTACAATTATGTTTTTAATTAAATTAAATCCTTTGGTTAGTTTAACATCTCCTTTAAATAATGCGGCTGTAATTAAACCGCCAAGAATTATTTTTTCGGGCAAAACCATCGCGCCGGCGCTTGTACCGGCAACGATAAAATTTTTATCTTTATAATATTTTTTT
>DATMPR010000057.1:0-4363 GCA_035567575.1 Bacteroidia bacterium | reverse complement strand
GGTTAATTGTTATTTGTTGAATGGTTTTCTTACAATTTTAATTTATCATTTGTAATTTTTATCAGGCCATTTAATAATTTAGGTAATTTTTCTAATTCAGTAATGATTTCTGAATGTGTTTCTTTGGTAATTAATTTTCTCGCAACTGATTTGTTAAGCCAGTCTTTACTTTCCAATACTGAGGCTCGGCTTATCCTGTAAAACTTAATTTTATCTTTTTTCCCAAATCTTCCGAAGCCTTCCGCAACATTAGCTGAAACGGAATCTATGGACCGTACAAGCTGACTCCCAACTGTATTTTGAGCAAGATAATTCCACTCCACCACAAGATCCCAAACTTTGTTACTTAAATCAAAAGAACGATTATAAACCTCTAAATCCTCAAGCTGCAAATATTTTTTTGTTAGTGTTTCCATTTTTATAAGTAATTAATCAACCATTTATCATTTAACCATTCAACTATTTTATTTGATCCAGCCCATATATATTGAAATCGGCATCGCTGCAAAAATTATTGGAACGATTATCGAAAAAGCAACACCGCAGACTTTTATGCACGGCGTGTACTTCTTGTGATTTAATCCTAGAGATTGGAATGAAGATTGAAATCCATGCAACAAGTGATAGGCTAATGATACCATTCCTAAGCAATAAACGATCACTACCCATAATTCAGAAAAAACAATTTTCATTCTGTCGAACATCGTGATCTGTGTGCCCTCAATTTGATCTCTTGTATGCGCAAGGTTATCGGTAAAACGACTCTGTACCCAAAAATGCGCGAGGTGAATAATTAAAAACATTAAAATTAAAGTTCCTAAAAGCCCCATCCAGCGGCTGTACCATGTTGAGTTGGCAGCACCATCAAATTTAGCGTAACCAACAGGCCGTGCTTTACGGTTTTCAAGTGTCAAAATTAAAGCTTGAAAAATATGAAGTAAAATTCCCGCGAATAAAACAATTTCCATTGCGCGGATGATCCAGTTAGTTCCCATGAACTCGCAGCCAAGATCGAAAGTTTCGCCGCCGTCATTTATAAAAATGAGAGAGTTTACAAAGCAATGCACTACTAAAAATGTTATTAAAAAAAGGCCGGTAATGCCCATTAAAAATTTTTTGCCGATGGATGATCTTAAAAAACCTGTTTTACTCATAAGGGTAATTTTTGTTGAAGAAATTATCAATGCAAATGTATAATTGCAAATGGTTTTTCCCAATAAAAAAATCAATTCCTTATCATTTAAAATATAACATTTAGCTAAAAACCCTTGCAAATAAGCTAAAAACCCTATTTGGAAACCCTATAAATAGTGATTTTATATGAAAATTGGATGGGATCAATAAATTGATAGACAAATACCTTTTAAATCACCCTTATTTTCTCTACTTTTATCCACCCTTTACGCCTATATGAACAATAAGGAAATACTGCTTGAAGTTAAAAACCTTGTCACTGATTTTAAAACAGAAGATGAATACATCCGTGCGGTTAACGATATCAGTTTTACACTTAACAAAGGCGAAACAATTGGAATTGTTGGAGAAAGCGGTTCGGGAAAATCAGTTACAGCACTTTCAATTATGTCGCTTATTCCAAATCCTCCGGGACGAATTAGCGGCGGACAAATAATTTATCATACAAAAGATCATCGTCAGGTTGATCTCACAAAAATTACCGATAAAGAAATGCGCACATTGCGCGGCAACGAAATTGGGATGATCTTTCAGGAGCCAATGACCTCGTTGAATCCCGTTTATAAATGCGGCGACCAGGTAATGGAAGCCATCATGATCCATCAAAAAATTTCTAAGCGTGCCGCACGTTTACGTACGCTGGAATTATTTTCGCAAGTACAATTACCCACTCCTGAATTAATGCTCGACAGATATCCGCATCAATTATCAGGTGGACAAAAACAAAGGGTAATGATCGCGATGGCCATCAGTTGTAATCCCGGCATTTTAATTGCTGATGAACCAACTACCGCGCTAGATGTTACCGTGCAAAAAACAATTTTAGATGTAATGCTGAAATTACAGCGTAAACACAATATGGGTATTATGTTTATTACACACGATCTGGGTGTAATTGCAGAATTAGCTGATAAAGTGGTGGTGATGTACAAAGGAAAAATTGTTGAACAAGGAACAGTAATGGAAATTTTCACTAATCCAAAACATCCTTATACAAAAAGTTTATTGGCGTGTCGTCCGCCATTAGATAAGCGTTTAAAACGTTTACCGGTTGTGAGTGATTTTATGATGTTGGATGAAGGTGGCGACATGGTTGAAATTCCGAATACAGTTTCGGATGCCATAGGAAGTGTTACCATTACAAGAGACGAACGCGATAAAGCACACAAAGAATTATATGCCCGCGAAAAAATCCTTGAAATACAAAACGTAAAAACTTGGTTCCCTGCAAAGAAAAACTTTTTTGGGAAAGTATTATCATATACAAAAGCTGTTGATGATGTTAGTTTCGATATTTACGAAGGAGAAACTTTAGGATTAGTAGGGGAGAGCGGATGCGGAAAAACAACTTTAGGCAGAACGATCTTAAAATTGGTGGATGCAGAAGGCGGAAAAATATTTTTCAGACAGCAGGAAATATTAAATATTTCGGAAGATTCTTTCAGGCCTTTACGCCGCAACATGCAAATTATTTTTCAGGATCCTTACTCCTCTTTAAATCCACGGATCACAATAGGTGAGGCTATTAAAGAACCAATGACTTTTCACGGCATTTTAGGTTCGAGCAAAGAGCGGAAAGAAAAAGTGTACGACTTGCTGAAAAAAGTGGGTATGGAAGAAAAACATTTTGGCCGTTACCCCCATGAATTTAGTGGTGGACAACGTCAGCGTGTTTGTATCGCAAGAGCTTTAGCAGTGAATCCGCAGTTTTTAATTTGTGACGAAAGTGTAAGTGCGTTAGATGTGAGTGTGCAGGCTCAGGTATTGAATTTATTAAATGATCTAAAAAAAGAATTTAAGTTTACCTATATTTTTATTTCGCATGATCTGAGTGTTGTGAAATTCATGAGTGACCGTATGGTTGTAATGAATCAGGGAAAAGTTGAGGAAATTGGCGACGCGGATGATATTTGCAATAACCCAAAAACGGAATACACACAAAATCTAATTAACGCCATTCCTAAAGGGCGTCTCGAGGATATTCAATCGAGCATGGATAAAAAAACTTCTTTGCTTGTTAATTCCTAATTTTCGGAATAAATGAAGTGTTTTATTCTAACAATATTATTTTTTATTTCCGGTACGGTTTTTTCGCAAACTAAATCATTGTCAAAAATAATAATATTAACCAGCAAGGCTGATACTGTTTATTTTACTGCCGATAATTCGGGATGTTTTAATTCTTATGTTTTAGAGGTGAAGATGTGTAAACAAAAATCGGGCGACAGAAAACTGATCATGAAATCTAAAATGGGGACTGAGGAAAAAATAATTTCATCAAAAAATTACGAGGTCTTCATAAAAAAATATCAGGCTTCCGTGAAACATTTTAGTAAAGTTGACAAAGGTTTATGCACCAGTATAACCAGGTTTGAATTAATGTGCAAGAACAAGAATGGAAGCATAAACAGTACTGAATTTAAAAATACTACTTGTGAAGCCGAATTCAATCCTGAGATGTTCCTTCAAGGCCTGATCAGGGCAAATGAACCTACAAAAAAATGATCCTGTATAAATTAAGGCAGCGACATCAATTAACATGTTTGATTTTTTAAAACAACTAACTGATCCGGAAAGCATTATTAAATATGGCGGGCTTGCGTTATTATTGTTTGTGATATTTGCGGAGACAGGGCTGTTCGTTGGATTTTTTTTACCGGGAGATAATTTAGTTTTTATTGCGGGATTATTGTGCGCGACAAAACCTGAAGTGATGAATGTTTCTTTTCCTGTTCTTTTAATTTTAATGATGACATGTGCTGTTACAGGAAACATGTTTGGTTTTTGGTTTGGAAAAAAAGCAGGCGAAACTTTATATGCCCGCAAGAATAGTTTTTTCTTCAGGCAAAGTCATATAATAACTACAAAAGCATATTACGAAAAACACGGAGGCAAAACTTTAATTCTCGGTAGATTTTTACCGATCATAAGAACCTTTGCACCAATATTAGCCGGCGTAATTAAAATAGATTTCAAAAAATTTATGCTGTATAATATAATTGGAGCTGTGTTATGGATCGGAAGTATTGGAAGCATTGCTTTTTATTTAGGCAGACAATTTCCGCAAGTAGAAAATTATTTAGGATATATTTTTGTTGGCTTAATTATTTTGACTGCGTTGCCTATTCTTGCTACGTATTTAAAAAGCAAACAAAAATAATAGTTATTT
>DATMPR010000056.1:0-18729 GCA_035567575.1 Bacteroidia bacterium | reverse complement strand
TCGTTACGGACACGCGGAGCAATAAAAATATTAGCAGCTTCAGGAGTACGGGTTAAATAAGAAGCATTAGCCGTAATATATTGACGACCGGAAATTTTACAAGTTAAACCTCCCTTAACACCATAATTTAAAAAGTTTTTCGTTTCGCTTTTTCCTTTGCTTGTAGTCGGGAATTTTCCATTAGCAATATAACCTTCTCTCCAGATCGCATTATCGGAAACTGTTAAACCAACATAATAATCTAATGATTTTAAACTTTATTCCATCTGACCCCAAACCTCACCTCTGTTAATGTTCAGTGAATAATCATAACCGAATTTATCACCCTTATAAATTTTTTGATTTGGTTTATCAATATTATTTTGAGCAAAAGCAGGATCAACACCTAAATTCTCAGCAAACTGATCAACGTTGATCCAGAATGTTGCTCCTAACAGATCTTCCATAACTTTGTATTTTCTGTTGCGATAAATATTACCATTGGCTCCAACGCTTAAAAACATTTTATTAATTCGTTTATTAAACACCGTATTAAAACCGTAATTTTTTAAGTCCTCGATTTTATTTTCAACTATATATCTGGCTCTTGTATCAGTTGTATTTATATTTCCTGCCTGCGCCGGGTCTGTCCATAAATTAGCCTGGTTCATTCCAATTAATTTATCCCAGTTAATTTGTTGGGTGCTGTTAATATTATTGGTCCAATTGCTCGTTGCTAAGTCACCGCCAACTGTATCACCCGACATATAAGAGTAGCTTGGAAAATATTTATAATAATCAGGACGAGGATTTGGTGCGTTATTCCAATTTAATCCTGTTAAACTTGATTTACCGAAATTAAAATAAACTGTTGTAGTTAATTTAGTATCGTTAGTTGGTATAAAAATATGACTTAACATCAGCATTGGCCGGTTTGTTTTGCTAACATTTGCATTACGCACCTTACCATCCTGATAGCCCCATAAACTATTATAATAATTTGAACCGGCAATTTGAAATGCTTCTTGTGTTTCTGCGCTTGAACGGCCTTGTTCTATTGGTGCCCCAAATCCTGTGAAGCTGAATAAATGTTTATCATTGATACGTTTATCAATTGCAACATAAAATGCAGAAGAATTAAAATAAGTTCCCGGCGAATACATTTTCGGCATATTTTTCGCATCACCCTGACGAATTGAAGCAGAGACAGTAATGGCCCATCCATTTTGCATTAATCCTGTTGAATGTGTGATCATACCACGGTGCTGAAAAATACGATTCGCACTCATATAAGAAACACGCGTACCTTTTTTAAATGACGAAGCTTTTGAATCGATATTTGTATAGCCGCCCGGTCCGCCAAAATTCATCCGGTTAGCAACATTTCCAAAACGATTTTCAACAAAACGCGTTACATCATTTAATCCGCCCCAATTGCTCCATGAACTAAAACCCGTTTCTAAATTACTTACGTTAACTCCATTTATCATTACCAATTGGTTTTCGGCCATGTAACCACGCATGCGGTAACGCGCTGCACCAAATTGGAAACTTGCAAATTGTGTAAATACATCGCGGCTCGACATTAATAAAGAAGAAACATCTTGCTGTTCTAGATCGCCTTCAAGATCACCGCCTGATGTACTGAAAATAGGAATGTTTAAAGCAGCGCTTGAATTTATTGAATCACCCGCAATATCAGTGATTGTAGAATCAGTTTGTGAATACCCTTTAATAGAAAGAATAACAGCACTAAAAATTAAAAATCGTTTGATCATTGTTTTGCTTATCGTTTAACACATTAATTTAAAGTGGCTTCGGTAATATAAAAAGGAACCTTTTTATATCCTCAAGGATGATCACTTTTTGTTAAAAGTTGGCAAATATATAAAAATATTGACTTATTATTAAATTGTAAAAAAAATATTAAAACAGTCAGCGTCAGATCTAAAACCGTTTTTAATTTGATTTAAGTTGCACTTAATTTTATTTTATTATTTTTGGCGCTGATTTATAAAATCATGAAAATAAAATTATTTACATTCTTATTATTATTCACATGCTTATTACAAAGCCAAACTGTTTTAAGAAAAGACAAAAATTATTACGTATCTGCCATTGGCTTCTGGAATGTAGAAAATCTTTATGACACATTGAACGATCCAAAAAAATTTGATGAAGAATTTTTACCAACAGGTACAAAATCATGGACAGGCCGCAGATATTGGACCAAACTAAATCATCTTACAAAAGTAATTTCTGATATAGCTACTGATGCAACGCCGGAAGGTTTATCTATTTTAGGTTTGTGTGAAATTGAAAATAAAAATTGTTTAGATGATATTGTAAATGACCCTCAATTAAAATCAAGGGGATATCAAACCATTTTAATTGAAGGTCCTGATGCACGCGGCGTTGATCCGGGATTAATTTATAATCCAAAACATTTTAAAGTTACTAAAGTAGTTACCTATGGAATTATTCTTCCTTACGATGCGGCACACAAAACGCGTGATCAATTAGTAGTAAGCGGTTCTTTTTTTGGAGAGCCGCTTACTATTATTGTTAATCACTGGCCATCCCGAAGCGGCGGTGAATTAAAATCAAGACCGGGCAGAATTGTTGCAGCTAAAATGGCAAGACATATTGCTGATTCGGTAACAGCTTTGGATCCGAAAAATAAAGTAATTATTATGGGTGACCTAAATGATGATCCCAATAATGAAAGTGTAAAAGAACACGTAAAAACATTTGGTAAACTGGAGAATGCTAAAGACGAAATGTATTACAATCCAATGGAAACCTTATTTAAAAAAGGCACCGGTACTCTCGCATGGCAGGATTCGTGGAATTTATTTGATCAAACACTTTTAAATAAACCCTTATGGCCTGATGGTTATAAATCTTTCGAATTTTATAAGGCCTTTGTGTATAACAAACCTTACGTAAAAAGTGATTTCGGAAATTTTAAAGGATATACTTTCAGAACTTACTCAGGCGAAGAATATACGGGCGGTTACAGCGATCACTTTGCTGTATATATTTTATTGGTTAAGGAAAAAAATTAAATTACTATTCAGCAGCTTTTGCCATTTCACTTGAATGATAAGTGCTATCATCAATTTTACAATTTGGTAATGCTTTACGTAATTTTTTAAGATCAGCATCTTTAATTTTATTCATGTAAACTGATTTTAATTTTTTCAATTTCATTAAAGGCTTAATATCCTGAATATTATTTCCGGTCATATAAAGTTCTTCCAGGTTCTCAAGATTTTCTATTCCACTCAAATCTTTAATTTTATTATCAGTTAAATTTAAATAGCGTAATGTTTTAATGGTTACAAAAGGTTTTAAGTTGGAGATATTGTTACCCGCAACATTTAAGTCGGTTAAATTAGTTAGAGAACCCAGAGAAGAAAAACCTGTTCGGATCCCGCAGCCGCTTAAATTTAAATATCTTAATTTTTTTAATTGCTCTATTCCTTCAATTTTTTTAATTGCATTATAATCCAGATTTAAGATCTCAAGATTAGTCAGTTTAAATATTGGATCGATATCTTTTATCTGATTGTTTGATAAATAAAGCTCTTTTAGCTTTTGATAAACACCAATTCCGGCAATAACATAAATACTGTTATTTTGTAAGTGAATGGATTCCAGATTCGGAAAAATAATAGTGCTCCTTCCATCATTAATCAATGAATATAAATTAACAAGAGTATTATTTGAAACGCTTAACGTCCTTATATTCACGCAATTTTTTAGTTTATAAAATATTTCTGAGGAATTGCTCGCCGTAATCTCATTGAAACTGATATCTAAATTTGTAAGAGAAGAAAGAGCAGGAAACGAATCGATTTTTCCCCTGAAAGTTGCATTGATATTAAGTGTGTTTAAATTTTGGAATTTTGACAATGACGAAAAATCAGAAATTGAATTCCGCGATACATCCAAAACTTCCAATTTTTTCAGATACGAAAAATTATTTAGATCGTTGATGCCGGTGCCTTGCATTTCAAGCGTTTTTAAATTAGCGGCATTATTAATTTTTGATAAACCCGAGGAAATTGCATTCTCCCCTAATTTTAAATCTTCAAGCTCCGCCAATACAGGTAATTTATCCAACGAATCAATTTGATTCGAACGCAATGAAATACTTTTCAAGTGTGGGAAAAATGATAATTGATCCAGTTTCGTGAAATTATTATTATCAAGATTAATGGTCTCAATATTATTCAGATCTTTAATTGGTTCTATTGAACTCAAATAATTCTCCGAACTCAGATCCAATTTCTTAATTAATTTTTTGTTGTTTAAAGCAAGGATCTCAGTATGTACCCTCGATTTTTCGGCGCACCACGATTGCCAATCGGGATCTTGCATATCCTTCATGAAATTAAATAGCTTTTTATCCAAAGCTATTTTGAAACTGCTAAAATAAGTTCCGCGCAACGCAAAATAATAATCACGTGCTTCGTAATCATCGTAATTTTTAATAGAATCATTCAAGACTAATAACTGTGGTAGATTTTTAAAACTGAGATCAGCCAAATAATATTTTTCTAATTTTTTATTTTCAGTCAAAGCTTTATTAATATTGAAATCTGTTATAATAACATCCCAATTAACCACGCAACCCAAAACCAAGAACATATAGTAACACCATGGATTTACCCTTATTAAATACATGTTACTTTTATTTTTGCGTATTTTAATGTAAGTAGTGATCAACCCGATCAAACAGAACATTAAATAAACATACAGTCCGATTTTCTTATAACTGATACCGGATTCCGCTATGTACATATTGTTACGGTAAGCCGTAGAAAAGATCATGAAAATATTTTGTACGATCCATACATAAGCTAACATTTTCAATGTTTTATTTTTCGAGTGATAATTTAATCTGCCTCTGAAATAATAAAGCATGATCATAATTGCTAAGATCAAAGATGTAATTAATGCTCCTACGCCATCATGCACAAACTCTTTATGTTTCATGCCTTCCGGTAATTTTCCGTCCACCCACAAATAAACAATATCAAGCGAATTCAATACAAGCAACATTAAATTTAATACTACCAATAAAATAATTGCTGTAAGATGTTCGGTATCCATCTTAAATAATTTATTCAGGAAACCGGGTGAGTTGGCTTTATCTTCATTCAAATTATTATCCGCCTTTTCATCCAGATTCGTAAGCGATTCCAAATGTCGGTTATAATAAAAACCATACAACAACAACAAACCACCCAACGTAAAAAATATCCAGGGAAAAGAAATAAAATCGAGATTAATGTTTTTAGTGAAATCTTTGAATAATGGATTTGATGACTGGTACATCACAAAAAACAAAATGGTGATCACAACCACAAACAATAACATTAAAACAGTTACATAAACCGGACGTTTTGTTTTTTCTTCGATCTTATTCTTCTTTCTTCTTCTCGACCAATCAATAAACATAAACACACACGATGAACCCACCGAACAAAGTGTCATGAATAAAGAAGTGAAAATTGATGTCTTAGGAGAAAAACTTAAAACCGATAAAATACTCAATGATAAAATATTCGCGACTATAGCAAGCGGGCTCGAATAATACATAATACAAGCCGAAGAAATCATTGACCCTGCTGCAACTGCTAACCAACTTTTATTTTTTAGACTTAAAGGATCTTTAATGATCAAACAAGCTACCAAAATAATATTAAAAAGCAGGAAATTTATTCCGGCTGATTGCTGATAAAATAAATAGCTATAAACTAGAACTGAAACAAGAAGTAGCCAGTCGTTTTTTTTCATTGGGTGGGGTTTTGGTTAAGAACGCATGATAGTACAAAATAGTATCTATTGCTTTAGATAAAATAGCCAAAAATTGTAAAATGAATGAATTTTAAAAAGAAACCGGTCAACCTGAACTTGTTTCAGGTTCTAAAGATGCTGAAATAAATTCAGCATGTCCAATTTGCTTACTTCGCGGCTTTCCGACGCTCCTTCTCCTTAATTATAAGCGAAAGCTCCCTTCCCGTTTGTCCTTTTACACTTGTGTTTTCCTGCGCGCGACGGATCAAATATGGGAGTACCTCTTTTACCGGTCCGTACGGAACATACTTAGCAACATTGTAATTATTTTGCGATAAATTATAACTGATATGATCGCTCATACCTAATAACTGAGAAAAATAAATACGTTTATCATTAGGGGCAATATTTTTTTTCTGCATCAGATCAACAAGAAACAAACTGCTTTTTTCGTTATGTGTACCCGCGCACAAACCCATGCAATCAATATTTTTAACACAAAATTCCAAAGCTAAATTGTAATCGCGGTCGCTGTCCTCTTTTGAATCCTGAATGGGAGAAGGATATTTTCTTTCCATTGCACGTTTGCGTTCTTTTTCCATATACGCACCACGTACTAATTTCGCACCAACATGATAACCATTTGTTTTACCGATGGCGACTGACTTATTCAAATACTCTAAACGATCCTTACGGTATAATTGAAATGTATTATAAACAATTGCTTCTGTTTTGTTGTATCGCGCCATATTCTCATTAGCCAGATCATCAATGGCTATCTGAATCCAGCTTTCTTCAGCATCAATAAAAATTGGTTTGTTGTTGTTATAAGCTTCAGAACAAATTTTATTCACACGCTTCTTTACACGTTCGAATTCCTCAGTTTCTTCTTTGGTTAAAGTTTGTTTCGCAGTTACTTTTTCTAAGAGATCAAATCGCGCTAAACCTGTAACTTTAAAAACACAAAACGGAATATTTTTATCGCCTTTCGCGCGGTGAATGGTTTCAATTGTTTCCTTGCAGCAATGATCAAAATCGGTTTCATTTTCTTTTCCTTCAACACTGTAATCTAAAATGGTTCCGATATTATATTTTCCTAATTCAGTAATTGCTTTCGCACAATCTGAAATATTTTCGCCGCCAACAAATTGCTTGAAAATGGTATTTTTTATTAATGCTTTGAATCCTAATTTTAAACCTAAGGGCGCTAAACCTCCGCCATACTTCACCAGCATGGGTTTGCTCATTAGCTTAAATAAAAAATAAGATTTTTTTAGATCGAAATCGCTTTTTGAAATGAATGCGATCTGCGTATTATCAAAAGAGACCATTGTTTTTTCTTTAGCAAGAACCTCCATTACGAACGGTACATTACATCTTTTACAGCTTGCATTACCCTTTTAAGATTTGGTAAAGATGCTTCAATTAAGGTTGGGGCATATGGCAATGGAACATCCGCACAAGTAACACGGCGGATCGGCGCATCCAAATAATCGAAAGCGTTTTTTTGTACATTAAAAGTTATTTCGCTTGATATGCTTGCTAATGGCCACGCTTCTTCAACAATTACTAAACGGTTTGTTTTTTTAACTGATTCAATAATGGTATTGTAATCGATCGGACGCACAGTTCTCAGATCGATCACCTCAGCACTTATTCCTTCTTTTTCTAATTCTGCCGAGGCGGCTAAAGCTACTTTCATTATTTTTCCAAATGAAACAATAGTTACATCACTACCGGGTTTTTTAATATCAGCAACACCAATTGGAATTAAATATTCTTCTTCAGGAACTTCACCTTTATCACCATACATCTGCTCACTCTCCATAAAAATCACAGGATCATTGTCGCGGATACACGTTTTTAATAAACCTTTCGCATCATAACCATTACTCGGCACAACAACTTTTAAACCCGGACAATTAGCAAACCAATTCTCAAAAGCTTGTGAATGCTGGGAACTTAACATACCTGCACTCGCAGTTGGTCCGCGAAAAACAATTGGGGCGCTATACTGACCGCCGCTCATGCTTAAAATTTTTGCGGCGGAATTTATGATCTGATCTATTGCTACTAAGGAAAAATTGAAAGTCATAAATTCTACAACCGGCCTTAAGCCATTCATGGCGGCACCCACTCCAATTCCTGCAAAACCAAGCTCCGCAATAGGGGTATCAATTACCCTTTTTTCACCAAATTCGGCAAGCATTCCTTTACTAACTTTATAAGCGCCATTGTATTCTGCCACCTCTTCGCCCATTAAAAAAACGTTGGGGTCGCGGCGCATTTCTTCGCTCAGGGCTTCTCTCAGGGCTTCACGGAATTCTATAACTCTCATGGGTACAATTTACTTGCAGCAAAATTAGAGTTTTTCGGTTAAAATCAAAGGAAAAATAGGGCTAAACTTTTTTTTGATGAACGGCCTAATTTTTTAACTTTGCGAACCGTTTTTTAGTCCCTAAAATGAAGATACTAGTAGCCATAAGTAATGTTCCTGATACAACTACCAAAATAGCCTTCAGTGACAATGATACAAAATTTAACACAGCAGGTGTTCAGTTCATAATTAATCCTTACGATGAGTGGTATGCACTTGTTCGTGCGCTTGAATTAAAAGAAGCCGGAAAAGCCGAAAAAGTAACACTAATTCATGTTGGTTTAGCAGATAGTGATGCAACCATTCGTAAAGGTTTTGCTTTAGGTGCAGATGATGGTGTTCGTATTGATGCGGAAGGTCCTGATGCTTACTTTGTAGCTGAACAAATTGCAGCCTATGCCAAAACCAATGGTTATGATTTAATATTGGTTGGTAAAGAAACCATCAGCTACAATGGTTCGTCGGTTGGCGGGATGATCGGAGGTTTTATGGATCTGCCTTTCGTTTCTCTTGCGACTAAATTAGATATTAATGGAAATGCAGCAACTCTTGAACAAGATATTGACGGCGGCACACAAGTTGTAGAATGTGAATTACCAATGGTTGTATCATGTGCTAAAGGAATGGCAGAACAGCGTATCCCTAATATGAAAGGAATTATGGGCGCGCGTACAAAACCTTTAACAGTTGTTCCTGCTACCAATGCTGAAAAATTAACAAGCATTAAATCATTTAATTTATCGGCCGGACGGGTTGCCTGTAAAATGATCGATGAAAATAATATGGATGAGTTGGTTAATTTGTTGCACACACAAGCGAAAGTGATATAAAATTTACAATTTCGGGATTGACACTTGGCGATTTGTTTATTGTAACCTAGAAAATAAAAATTGTAAATCGTAAATGAAAAAATTGTAAATAATTAAGATATGTCAGTACTTGTATATACAGAAATAAATAAAGGAAAAGTTAAAAAAGCTTCTTTGGAAGCGGTTAACTACGGTGCAAAAGTTGCAGAACTTACAAGTTCTTCTGTAACTGCAATTGCAGTAAATGCCGATGCTGCTCAATTGGAAGAAATTGGAAAAGCAGGTGCCAAAAAGATACTTTCAGTAAAAAATGACGCGTTAAAAAATTTAGACAGTATTTTAATTTGCGCTGCTATTGAACAAGCTGTTAAAGCGGAAAATGCAAAAATAATTGTATTTGCTTTTGATTTTATGGGTAAATCTATTGCCCCGCGTTTAGCTGCAAAATTAAAAGCAGGATTGGTTGCAGGCGCTGTTGATTATCCAACTGCAAACGGATCCGCATTAGATGTAAAGAAAAATGTTTTCTCAGGTAAAGCCACTGCTATTTATACGATTCACAGCGATATTAAAATTATTTCAATTTTACCAAATTCCTATCCTGTTAAATTAGGTTCTAACGATGCAACAGTTTCAGATTTTAATGTTGATCTAAGTTCAGTTAAATCTAAAATTGTTGTGAAAGAACAAAAATCGGATAACGTTGGGAATATGATCCCGTTACCGGAAGCAGAATTAGTTGTTAGCGCCGGCCGTGGTTTAAAAGGTCCTGAAAATTGGGGAATAATTGAAGATCTTGCAAAAGCATTAAATGCTACCACAGCATGTTCACGTCCGGTTGCTGATATGCACTGGCGGCCGCATCATGAACATGTTGGACAAACTGGAATCGCGATTCGTCCGAACTTATATATCGCCATTGGAATTTCCGGTGCGATCCAACATTTAGCGGGAGTTAATGGAAGTAAAACCATTGTTGTAATTAACAATGATAAGGAAGCGCCGTTTTTCAAATCAGCCGATTATGGTGTTATTGGCGATGCTTTTACCATTGTGCCTAAATTAACTGAGGCTGTTAAAAAGTTAAAAGCTAATCAAAATTAATCGTGCTTTTTTTGTAAATTAGATGCTCCGATGGGAATGAAAAAAGTAAGATTAGAAATTGTTGGTTTATCATACAGCCAAACCCAATCGGGAGCATACGCTCTTGTTTTAGGCGAAAGCGCAGGAACACGCCGTTTACCAATCATTATTGGCGGTTTCGAAGCTCAGGCTATTGCCATTGAGTTAGAAAAAATGACGCCGAGCCGTCCTTTAACCCACGATCTTTTTAAAACCTTTTCCGAAACATTTGATATAAGCGTAAATGAAGTTCTGATCTACAATTTAGTTGAAGGTATTTTTTATGCGAAATTGGTTTGTAACGATGGCGCTAAAGATGTTGAGATCGATGCGCGCACCAGCGATGCCATTGCATTAGCAGTTCGGTTTAACTGCCCGATCTATACTTACGAATTCATTTTAAAATCTGCGGGAATTGTTCTTGATGATGAAACTGCAGGAATAACAAGCAGTGTTGAAGCTGATGTTGAAGTAAAAGGAGAAGGCGAAGAAGTTGTTAAAGATGGCAGTCTGCAAAGTAAAAGCACTGAAGAATTAAAAAACCTTCTTCAAACCGCTCTTGATGAGGAACAATACGAAACCGCCTCCCGTATACGCGATGAACTGAACAACCGTAAAAAATCATAAAACATCCCCTATTTTTAATCTTTTTCATTGGTGAAAAAAGAATTGCGTATCTTTAGTTAATTAATTTATGAAGGGATTTTTTAGCTTTTTAAGATCAAAACAATTTTTCATTCATTTTGGATTAGCTGCAATAACCATTATCATAACCCTATGGATCTTAATTAAAATGCTTAATTCTTATACCCAGCATGGCGTATCGGTTGAAGTCCCCGATTTTAAAGGCAAAACAATTGCCGAATTGAACGGGTTTATTGAAGGTAAAGATGTGCGATATTTAATTATTGATAGTATTTACGCCCCAAAAGAAAAGCCGGGGATGGTAATTCGCCAGGATCCTGAAACAAAAACTCAGGTTAAACGCAATAGAATTATCTATCTATACGTTACTGGTTTGTTGCCCCCTCAAATGGCGATGCCTAAGCTAATCGACAGAAGCGAAAGACAGGCCATTTTGATGCTGGAGAGTTACGGTTTTAAGATTGGGAAAATTAAACAGGTAGCGGGAGATTGTAACGGCTGTGTGTTAGGACAATTTATAAAAGGCAAAGCCGTTGAACCTGGAACGAATGTAAAAAAAGGGACTGTTATTGATCTGACTATTGGAAGAAAAGATCGTTTTGTGACGGCTTCTTCCGATACATCAGGGAACTCAAGCAACACAAATTTTGACGGAGAATAAAATGAAATTGATATATAAAATACTTTTTGTTTTAATATGTTGTGTTTCGCTTGATGCATCCGCACAGGAATATTTACGGCCCTTAAACGGAAATATTAATTTAATTTACAGAAATCCTCAAAATTCTCCCAATCAAAATTCTCAGCAGGAAAAATTATTTATCAAACAAGACACAATTCCTTTTTTTGAAGATTTTTATTATGCACCTGATTCTCCTTACCCAACAGCAAAGCATTGGCTCGATTCAAATGTTTATGTAAATACAGGTTTCGCGATCGCACCGCCGAGTATTGGTGTTGCAACTTTTGATGGTTTAGATAAGAATGGTTATCCCTACAATATTACCGCTACGCCAGCTACTTCAGATATGGCAGATGTACTTACATCGCGGCCAATTAATCTTTATTCAAATCCTAACAAAACTTATTTTTATTCACCTTTAGACAGTCTTGGTATTTCGTTTTTATATCAGGCAAGAGGTTTTGGTGAAAACCCTGCTGTTAATGATTCATTAATTTTAGAATTTTTTAAGCCGCTTCAGCCAATTATTAGCGGTACCTCAACTATTGGTTATGGAGTTTGGAATGCAGCTTGGGGCATACGAGGCAATAACAGCCCACCGCCCAACGACACCATCTTTAAAAAAGGATTTGTGAGAATAAGTGACACTGCCTATTTTCACATCGGGTTTCAGTTTCGTTTCAGGAATAGGGCAACCCTCGCCGGAAGTGTTGACCATTGGCAGCTTGATTATATCGACCTAAGAGTAAATCATTATAAAACCGATACAAGTTATAATGATCTTACATTTGGTTATATGCCGCGCAACATTTTAAAAAATTACACGACTATGCCTTATTATCAATATAAAGCCAGCGAAATGGATACAAGTTTTACAAACTTCATCCGTAATAATAATGTTGGTCAGGTAAAAAATACAAATTACGAATATTCTATTTATAATTCGGCAATGACATTACTTAGCTCGTACGGAACCGGCAGCGGTAATACCAGTAACGTAAATCCATTTTGTACACGCGGATGGGATTCTGTGTTAACACATAGAAATCCGCCTTTGAATTATACGCTAACAATGAGTCCGCTTACTAAAGACACTCTTTTTTATATTAAACACATTGTCCACAACACTACACCCGATTTTTGGAAATATAATGACACCATTCTTCAGAAAATAGAATTCAATAATTTTTATGCTTATGATGATGGAAGTGCAGAGAGTGCTTACTATCTTAATACTTACGGAGCTAAAAATGCCATCAAGTTCGCTTTAAATGTATCTGATACTTTACGGGCACTTGATATTTTTTTCGACCCATTTACAGATGGTAACCTGGTAAAAACCTCCTCATTCAGAATGTGTGTGTGGAATGACGGCGGCGGTCAGCCGGGAACTATAATTAGAAGAGACAGCGCCATGTATCCGAAATACCTTGATTTCGGATACAATAAAATACCACGCTACTTTTTTACAACACCAATGATATTGAGCCCGGGAACTTATTACATAGGCATGCAGCAAACCACTAACCAGCCTTTGTACGTTGGTTTCGACAGGAACTTAGATCATATGACTAAATTATATTATGATGTGACAGGTTCCTGGCAACAGTCCGGAATTCCGGGTTCGTTAATGATACATCCTGTAATGGGAGAAGCTACTCACGCTATGGTTGGGATCAACGAGCCAACAGTTAAGAAACAAAAAGAAAGTGTTATTAAAGTTTATCCTAATCCGGCCAGCGATAAATTATTTATTTCCGCTTCTTCATTAAATAGTTCAGATGATTATAAAATTGAATTGTATTCTATTGTTGGTGATAAATTATTTGAGATCCGGGTGGAGAACACTACTACCGAAGTAAATTTGGACGAATTTGCTTCCGGAATTTATTTTGTTGCTCTCATACAAAATCGCAACACTATCTCTACACAAAAATTTATAATCTCCCGTTAAGCCATGAACCCAGGCAACGAACCGGTAGACGAATTGCAAGACGACGAACGCGAATTCTACGAACATCATAATATAAAAGTAGATAAAGGTCAGGTGATGATGCGTATTGATAAATTTATCATGATACGCATTTCTCACACTACCCGCACCAAAATACAAAACTCGTGCGAAGCAGGAAATGTTTTGGTAAACGGTAAACCTGTAAAATCAAATTACAGAATAAAACCTTTTGATGAAATTTCAATTGTACTCACCGTTCCGCCGCGTGATGTTGAAGTTGTGCCGGAAGATATTCCAATTGATATTGTTTACGAAGACGAATACATTGCCCTCGTTAATAAAAAACCCGGCATGGTTGTTCATCCGGGTTACGGAAATTACAGAGGCACTTTGGTAAATGCTTTGGCTTTTCATTTTAAAAATTTACCCACTTCCAAAACAAAGATCGATCAGGATGTAAGTTTAGAACGGCCGGGATTAGTTCATCGAATAGATAAAAATACTTCCGGAATTGTTATCATAGCAAAAACGGAAATTGCAATGACAAAGCTCGCGAAAGATTTTTTCGATCATACTATCGATCGGAAATATGTAGCGCTGGTTTGGGGAAATTTAAAAGAAGACGAAGGAACAATTACCGCAAATGTTGGGCGCGATCTGAAGAACAGAAAAGTAATGACTGTTTTCCACGACGGAGAACACGGCAAGCACGCCGTAACACATTATAAAGTAATTGAACGTTTTGGTTTTGTAACTTTAGTAGAATGCGTTTTAGAAACCGGACGTACACATCAAATACGCGTGCATTTTAAATCTATTGGTCACCCTTTATTTAATGATAACGAATATGGCGGTGATATGGTGTTGAAAGGATTAAACACTGCTACTTACAAAAAATTCATTCATAATTGTTTTAAAATGTGTCCAAGACACGCATTACACGCAAAAACTTTAGGGATCACACATCCCATCACAGGAAAAAAATTAATGTTCGAAAGTAAAATTCCCGACGACATACAAAGCGTAATTGATAAATGGAGAAAGTACGTTGAGAAAAAAGAATTTGATGTCGAGGATTAAGTAAACTGCATTCTTCAAGAAGTAGCCGCAGATTTCGCGGAAGCGCAGATAATTTATCTGTGTAAATCCGCGAAATCTGCGGCTAAAACTCAGCGATGACGGATTGAGAACCTTTCACCACATCACCGATCTTCACATTTAGTTTTGTTCCAACCGGTAAAAAAACATCCACACGCGAACCAAATTTTATAAAACCCATTTCAGCGCATTGTTCTGCTTTATCGCCTTCTTTACAATACCAAACAATTCTTCTTGCTAAGGCTCCGGCAATTTGTCGGAATAAAATTTCTGTACCATTTTTGTGTTTAACAATAACTGTTGTACGCTCGTTATCTGTGCTCGATTTTGGTTCCCAGGCTGCTAAAAATTTACCGGGGTGATATTTGAAAAAAGTAACATCGCCGGAAATTGGGTAACGATTTATATGAACATTTAAAGGCGACATAAAAATACTTATCTGCAAACGCTTGCCTTTAAAATATTCTGCTTCTTCGGTTTCTTCTATTACAACCACTTTACCATCGGCAGGCGCAATAATTAAATTATCTCCTTTTTTATGTTCGCGGCTTGGATCACGGAAAAACTGAACGATTGTAATTATTAAAAATGCGCTTAACAAATAAGCAAACCAATGTGCAATTGCAAACGCAGGGAAAAAATAATGTGCTATAAAAATCAGGATGGCACTGAATACAAGAACCAAAACTAAACTCGCGTAACCTTCTTTGTGAAATTTCATGTGGACAAAGATAAGGATTAAATCTTAACCCAAATGCTTCACCATCTCACCGCAAATAAACTCTGAAGCCTTGCCATCACCATACAATTTTGGGAATTGCATATTGGTTTTTGAAGTGAGGGTTTTATAAGATTCAATGATTTTTGCTTCATTAGCATCTGCTATTAAAGCAGTACCGCATTCTACTAATTCGATCCATTCAGTTTCAGGACGAAGAATCACGCAGGGTTTCTCAAAATAAAAAGCTTCTTTTTGTACGCCGCCACTGTCAGTCATAACAATTTTACAATTTTTTTCCAAGGCGATCATTTCTAAAAACGAAGCCGGTGCTGCAATATGAAATTTTGAATTTGATCTTACAGCCTCTAATAATTCAAGCTTCAAATTTGTTTCTAAAAGTTTCGCAGTTCGCGGATGCAAAGGCAAGATCACATTCAAACCTTCACTCACACTAATTTTATTTAAAGCACTGAACAGAGCATTTAAACGCTCAGGCTCATCAGTATTATTGTTACGGTGAATGGTAGCTAAAATAAATTTATTTTTTTCTAATTTATATTTTGAAACGATATTCGTTTTTTTCTCAGCGATCTCTGAAAAAAACAAACTGTTATCATACATCACATCACCGCAATGGTAAAATTTAGGATTGTCAACAGTATATGGCGCTTTATTATCCGCTTTAAATCCTTCTTTCACCAAATTATCATAACCGGTTTTGGTTGGCGAAAATAACAATGTACTCACATGATCGCACATAATTCTGTTCACTTCTTCCGGCATGGCTTTACTTCTTGAACGCAAACCCGCTTCAATATGAACAACAGGTACATGAATTTTACTCGCTGCAATTCCTCCTGCTAATGTTGAATTCGTATCTCCATACAATACAATTGCATTTGGCTTTTCTTTTACTAAAATTTCTTCAATACCGGTGATCATAGTGGCAGTTTGTTTACCATGACTCCCACTTCCCACATTCAAATTATAATCCGGCGCCGGAATTCCCAACTCATCAAAAAAGATCTGACTCATGTTCTCATCGTAATGCTGACCGGTATGAACAATGATCTCTTTTATCTGCGATGCAAAATGTGTTTTAATGGCTCTGCTCAAAGCAGCGGCTTTTATTATTTGGGGCCTAGCCCCTATTATTGTGACAATTTTTATCATAAAATCATTTTCAACACAGGGATACAGAGGTAATGAGTTACACAGAGGTCTCAATGCTCCTCTGTTTCTCCTAAACTCTGTGTTAAAATTTCTAAATTCTTTCCAACCAGTTCATCTCTTTCACTACAAAATCCCTTCGTCAGCAAAGCTAAGATATTTTTGGTCACCAATTATAATGTGATCCAACAAATTTATATCCATTAGCCGTGTGCTTTCCTTTATCTTTTTGGTGAGGGAAATATCCTGCTCGCTTGGCTTTAGCTGGCCCGAAGGATGGTTATGACATAAAATAATTCCACTGGCAAGCATTTCTATGGCTGGTTTTAAAATTAAACGTGCATCTACTACGGTTCCGCTTATGCCGCCTTTACTTATACATTCCATTTTAATTACCGAATTGGCGCGATTCAATAATAAGATCCAGAATTCTTCGTGAGGGAGATCGTTCAATTTTTTATTCAATAATTTAAAGGCATCTTTCGATGTTGCGATCTTTGGTTTTTCCAGGACTTCATTTTCATTTCTCCTTCTTCCCAATTCAAAGGCCGAAGCAATATTAATAGCCTTCGCCTCCCCTATTCCTTTAAATTTTTGTAATTCGCCGACGGTGGCCTTTGCTAAAAGATTAAGATCGTTACCATAATTATTAAGAACGCGTTGGGCTAATTGAATAGCTGTTTCTTCTCTTGTTCCAAAACCAATTTGTATAGCTAGCAATTCTGCATCCGATAAATTCTGACGACCAATTGAAATTAATTTTTCCCTTGGCCGGTCGTCTTCCGCCAAAAATTTAATGGGAATATGTTTTACTAATGTTTCTTCCATAATAATTCAAAATTAACATCTAAAAATTCAGATTGATGGCTATAAATCGTAGCAAAATGAAAATTGTTTATTACTTCCCGGCATTTTTCGGTTCATTCAGTGCAAAATCGGTACTTTTGTTTTTACAATGTCTGTTTTCAATACAGAATCTCTCGATATTTTCCGGATAAAAGAATTCCGTTATTTTATTTACGCCAGATTTTTTTTGACGGTGGCTATTCAAATGCAATTCAGCACCATCAGTCTGCAAATTTATTACGAGCACACAGATGATCCTCTCATTCAAGGATTGATCGGTCTCACAGAAGCTATACCATTTGTGATCACTTGCTTTTTTTCGGGAATTGTGGCTGATACTTATAACCGGCGAAAAATTTTATTAGGCGGTATCTTTATTTTATTTCTCGGTTGTACTCTTCTTTATTTTCACAGCGCATCGTTCTCTCAATTTTTAAAAAATACGGGTATGACGGTTTTATTTAGCATCGTGTTTTTATTTGGGATCATCCGCGCCTTTTTAGCAGCTTGCACGCATCCGTTCATGAGTCAGCTGGTGCCGCGAAATCATTATACCAATTCAACAACATGGAATAGTACAGCCTGGCATATCGGTGCAATACTCGGACCTGTTCTTGCCGGATTAATTTATGGCTATAACGGAAAATTAAATGCCGACGCATGTTATCTTATCGATAGCGTTTTATTTTTGATCTCTATTTATTTTATTTTCAAGATCAGTAATAAACCAAAACCGGTTCGTGAAGAAAAAGAAACTTTATTTCAAAGCATGACCGTTGGTTTGAAATTTGTTTTCAAAAATAAAATGGTGCTGAGTGCTTTGACATTGGATCTGTTCGCTGTTTTGTTTGGAGGTGCAGTTGCGATGATCCCTTTATTCAATGATAAAATTTTACATCTTGGTCCTGAAGCTTATGGTCTATTACGAACTGCACCTGCTATTGGTGCTGTTCTGATGGCTTTGGTTTTAGCTGTGAAACCTCCTGCAAAAAAAGCAGGCTTAGCTTTAATTTGGTCGGTAATTGGTTTTGGGGCTTTTACTATTTTATTTGCTTTTTGCACCAATTATTGGCTTGCACTTATAATGTTGTTGATGACCGGTGCGTTTGATAATGTTAGTGTTGTTGTTCGTCACAGCATTTTACAATTATCCACACCCGATCACATGCGCGGAAGAGTTACAGCCGTAAATAATATTTTTATTGGTTCGAGTAACGAGATCGGTGCTTTTGAATCCGGTGTTGCTGCAAAAATAATGGGACTCGTACCATCAATTATTTTTGGAGGAGCAATGACGATCGGAACAGTCTTAGGTATACACAAACTGAATCCCGAGTTAAAGAAAATGGACCTTACCAAGTATGAGTGATGTAAAAAGTACGAGTTACGAAATACGAGTTACGAGTGTTTTTTTACAATCCAGATTCGTCCTTCGTCAATCGTAATTCGTAATTCGTAATTAATCAGATGAAGAAAGTTGATCTTAATATTAAAGACTTTTTAGATGAGAAATACCTT
>DATMPR010000055.1:0-12750 GCA_035567575.1 Bacteroidia bacterium | reverse complement strand
CTAAAGAAAATCATTAAGTGAAAAAAAGTTGCAATACGGTAGCCGCACCAATACGGTGCACTTCTGTCGAGTGTGATCAACTCAACAGGTAATGAGAGATCAATAATTAAAGTAAATATCGCTACCGATAAAAGAAGTGTTTCAAAAGTTTGAGGCGGAAATAAAAGATATTTCATGTACCATTTAAATTCTTTTCCCCAACTATGTATTAAATAATAATTGCCGCTAAGAGTCGGTACAAACAATAAACAGGGTAAATCATTTTCTTTTTTAGAATAAGCTTTTGCCGGCGCTAAAATTTTAAACCCCTTTAGATCTTTGTGATAAAGTGTATTCAGATCTTTAATTTTTAATACGGCTTCATAAGGGATCTCATTTCTGTAAAGCTGACTATCTAAAAAACGCAACCGGTATTTAATGCAGATCTTTTTTATTTCATCTAAACTAAAAACATAACTATTATCAATTTCGTTTTCGTTAAGTAATTCAAAACTTTTGTTGTAAAATTTAAGATGACTTAAAATTTTATTTTCCTTTAATAGATCGGAGTTGAGGATGTGTTTTATTTCATCAAGTAAAATATCTTCCTGACTACGTTTTTTTACGCGGGTTTTAAGGAGTTCTGCAGTTATATTGATCTTGCTGAACATTTTTTAATAAGGAATTATGGCAATACCAATAGAGTAAGGATTAACACCCTGCGGACCATTTTTAGTAAATACTTCGCTTAAATAATAACTCGCTGTTAAGCAAACTTGTTCAATACCAATTCTAAAAACTACGCCATAACGCAAACGATTAATGTTCTGTGTATTGTAATGGCGTACACGTCCATCGGCATCATCTGTTTTTCTAAAATCAGAAACAACATAACCAATTTTGCCGCCGAGCATCATTTTAAACATGGTTGCTGTTTTAGTACGGAAACGTAATTCAAGAGGGATTTCAACGCTCCGTTCGTTATAACGGTTAGCAATGTAAGGAATGGTTTTTGGTTGAAGCGTAGTTGTAACGGCTGAACTCATGCTGTCTAATTTGTAAACGAAATTCGCATTAGAACTATAATTGTGAATGTAAACTCCAAATCCAAATCCAAAACTAAAATTAGATGCACCAATAGGTTTATCAAACATCATAGCAAAAGCGAAACCCATGCATTTCCAATCTGATTTTATTCCCTTAGGAGCACCCAGCCAATTGGTATAATTTACCTCAAAAATTAGCCGGTCGCGTGGATCAGATTTGTAATTTTTCAGATCATATTCGGAATCACCTTTGTATTTGGTATTTGGTTGTTGTTGTGCAAAAGCAGTAAGCTGCAAGAATAGAAATAAAACAAAAATATATGGGCAGCGGTTTAACATTACGAGTCAAATTTAAGCTTTTTTGAGGTGTAATAGTGCTTTGAAATATGGAAAGAAAAGGGTAAATTGCATGTTAGAACATACACATAAATTTAAGATTGATATATGAGAAAATTTTTACTCTTCGCCCTTTTAGGAATTATTTTTATAGGTTCAACGGCATTCATTATTAGCAGCGGGGGTATTACAGGACATACAGGTTCTCCCGGAGAATCTACATGTTCGGCTTGTCATGGCGGCGGATCGGGAACCACAAGTGTATCGATAACAGGATCGCCTGCTTTCACCGCGAATCAATTTATACCCGGACAAACCTATACAGTAAGTGTTACAGTTTCTAATAATTCTCTCCCTAAATTTGGATTTGATGCTGAAATTTTAGATCCTTCAAATTCAAATGCAGGTAATATTACAAGCGGATTGACAGGAGTGCAGGTTGTTAATACAACAAGGAAAAATGTTACGCAAACAGGACCAAAAAGCGGAACGGGTTCAGCTGCATTTCAATTTGTTTGGGTGGCGCCTTTAAGCGGAACTGCAACTATTTACGCTGCAGGTAATGCAGTTGATGGAACAGGCAGCACAAGCGGAGATACTCCAGGAAACACATCATTAACTCTCAAGGATAACTCGAGTGTTGGCATAAATGAAGCTGTTGCAAGCGGAATATCAGGTTTAAATGTGTATCCTAACCCTGTAAAATCAGATTTTAAGATCAGTTATAATTTAATTGAAAAAGCTCAAATAAAAGTTGGTTTATATGATATACAAGGGAAAGAGATCACGGAATTTGCCAATGAAAATCAAAATATTGGCGCCAATATTTTAAACGCTCAATTGCCATCAGATCTGGCAAAAGGTGCGTATTTTGTAAGACTTTCAGTAGAAGGAAAACAGCAAACGCAGCGTCTTATCATAACACAATAATTTTAACTCATAATTTTCGATAAAAAGAGTTCCTGTAATCAAACATTTTTATAGATTTGTTGCTGTAACTATTTAATATATGCCACACCTCTCGCAACGTTCACAAAACATTTCCGAATCGCAAACCATTGCGATGGCCCGAAAAAGCCGTGAGCTTAAAGCCCAAGGTATTGATATTATTAGTTTAAGTTTAGGTGAACCTGATTTTCCTACACCACAGATCATCAAAGATGCGGCTAAAAAAGCTATCGACGATAATTTCACTTATTATACTCACGTTTCCGGTTATGTTGAATTACGTCAGGCCATTTGCGAAAAATTTAAACGTGATAACAAAGTAACTTATACTCCCGAAGAAATTGTTGTTTCAACAGGCGCGAAACAAAGTATTGCAAACGCTATTTTGTGTTTAATAAATCCCGGTGATGAAGTTCTTGTTCCTTCACCTTATTGGGTAAGTTATATCGAACTTTTAAAATTAGCAGGCGCAAAACCGGTCATCATTAAAACGACGATCGAGAACGATTTTAAAGTTACTCCCGGACAACTCGAAAAAAATATTACGGCAAAAACACGCATGTTAATTTTTAGCACACCGTGTAATCCTACAGGTTCGGTTTACACAAAAGCAGAATTAAAAGCTATTGCAGATGTTGTAATTAAACACGAAGATCTTTACATCATAAGTGATGAGATCTATGAGCATATTAATTTTGTTGGCGGACACGAATGCATGGTGCAATTTGATTTTATTAAAGAACGTGTTGTATTGATCAATGGTGTATCAAAAGGTTTTTCTATGACCGGATGGCGCGGTGGAATTTTAGCTGCACCAAAATGGTTAGCGCAAGCGTGTGATAAAATGCAGGGACAATTTACTTCAGCTACTTGCAGCATTACTCAGAAAGCAATGCATAAGGCCATGGAACTAGATTATCCAACTTATATAAAACCGATGCGTGATGCATTTCTAAAACGCCGTGATCTGGTACTAAGTTTAATGAAAGATATTCCCGGACTGAAAGCTAATTTACCACAAGGGGCATTTTATGTTTTTCCGGAGGTAAGTTATTATTTTGGTAAATCATACAACGGTAAAATCATTAATAACGCAACTGATCTGTCATTGTTCTTACTGGATGAAGCGCACGTAGCATTAGTTCCCGGTGCAGCTTTTGGCGACGATAATTATATTCGTTTCTCATACGCAACTACTGAAGATAATTTAAAAGAAGCTTTAAAACGCATGAAGGAAGCGTTTGCGAAATTGAAGTAAAATGAAAAAGTATTCCATAAAAAAAGAGCACATCCGCGAAATTTTCCGTTCATTTAGCAACCTTAACGTTTTAATTATCGGTGATGTAATGGTAGATAGTTATATGTGGGGAAAAGTAAGCCGTGTGTCTCCTGAAGCTCCTGTTCCGATTGTGGCTGTAAGTAAAAAAGAGCGCCGTTTAGGCGGCGCCGCTAACGTTGCATTAAATGTGCAAGCGCTCGGAGCTAATCCTATTTTATGTTCTGTTATTGGTGTTGATTATGAGGGGATGTCGTTTTTAGATCTGCTACGTCAGCAAAAATTAAGTCAGAAAGGAATTTTAAAATCACGTGATCGTCTAACCACGGTTAAGAATCGTGTCATTGGAAATAATTATCAGGTGGTGAGAGTGGATGAAGAAACAGAAGAAGATATTACAGTTGACGAAACACAAAACTTAATTACATTGATCTCTTACATTTTGAATCACGATAAAATCGATGTGATCATTTTTGAAGATTATAATAAAGGATTGATCACACCGAAATTAATTCAGAAAGTTGTTGAGCTCGCAAAAAGCAAAGGCATTCCGACTTGTGTTGATCCGAAAAAGAAAAATTTCAATGCCTACAAAGGCGTTACTTTATTTAAACCCAATTTAAAAGAACTGCGCGAAGGCTTGAAATTGGATTTTGACGGGGAGAATATAAATGAATTACAACGCGCGGTAAGCAGCTTCAGAGTAAAACAAAAATTAGAAACTGTTTTTGTAACGCTTGCAGATAAAGGTGTCATAACAAATTCACGTTCGACAAAAGAACATATTGAGGCGCATGTGCGCAACATTGCTGATGTTTCAGGAGCAGGAGATACGGTAATAAGTGTAGCTTCATTGTGTCGTGCATTAGAATGCAATCCAATATTTACAGCCGCACTTTCTAATTTAGCCGGCGGAATTGTTTGTCAGGAAATTGGTGTTGTTCCTATCAACAAAGAAGAATTATTGCGTGAAGCTTTAGAATTGGAGTTCGTTCGCTAAAATTTTCAACACAGAGTTCACAGAGGTTTATGAGTCACACAAAGGAAAAAAGTAAGCAGTGGCAGTAGGCAGTTTGTTTTGTACAATAAAAATCTGCGATAATCCGCAAAATCTGTAGGGCACCTTAACGAATGTCTAAAATAACCCCATATAATACTACCGATTCAAAAAAAGAACAAGTTGCCGAGATGTTCGATAACATTGCATTCCGTTATGATTTTTTAAATGGTTTATTATCTTTTGGTATTCACAAAGGGTGGAGAAGAAAATGCGTTAAGAAATTAAAAGCTTTACAGCCAAAACAAATTTTAGATGTCGCGACAGGAACGGGAGATTTTGCGATAGCCTGTACTAAATTAAATCCAACCAAAATTATCGGGATCGATATTTCGGAAGGGATGATGAAATTCGGCAGAGAGAAATTAAAAAAATTAAACTTAGATAAATTAATAGAACTCAAACAAGGCGATGCCGAGACAATTGATTTTGCAGATAATTCGTTTGAAGCTATTGTTGTTGGTTTTGGTGTACGGAATTTCGAGAACTTAGAAAAAGGATTATTGAATTTAAATCGCGTTTTAAAACCAGGAGGAAAAATTGTGATCCTCGAATTTTCGTATCCGCGCAAATTTCCTGTTAAACAACTCTATACTTTTTATTTTTCGGTGGTGACACCTTTTATCGGAAAAATATTTTCTAAAGACACAAGAGCTTATACTTATTTACCCGAAAGCGTAAAAGCTTTTCCAAACAATGAAGATTTTACAGCGGTGTTAACGAAATGCGGATTTAAGTCGGCAAGTTTTCAAACTCTTTCCTTTGGTGTTGCTGCAATTTACGAAGCGGTTAAATAAAATTTGAATTTTACTGCAATTGCATTCGTGTTATTTTGTCATTCACAAAAGTAAATGCAAAAAGTTTTTTCTGATCTTTAGTTGTAACCCAAACAACTCCTTTGCCAACTTTCTTTTTTATGTTCTTCTCTAATATTTTAAATGTTTCCTTTGAAGTTGAACCAACAGTAATATGGTTAAATGTAAGATTGCTCGAGATGAGATCTGCGTTTTGTATCAGCCATTTATTATTCGTTTTCATGAAGGTGTATTTATCACTTGGACTGTCAACAGTTAAAATGCTGTCGTTACCCTGACAAACAAACAATGTCTTTTTAAAGCTTTTATCAAAGAGTTTATCCCAATAAGCAAAATCACTCATACGGTTTACCCAAGCATCATCTATAATATTAAAATCAACATCGGTTGGTTGTGCAACTAAAACTTTGGATTTAAGTAAATCACTCGCGGGGGAATCTACATGAGTTATTTTTGTTTGCTTATCGATGACTTGGGCATGTCCTAAAAAATTAAGGGAGACAATCAGGAGTATGTATTTTATTTTTTTCATGAGGTTTTGAATGTTATTTCTTGTATAACGTAAAAATTCGTTTTTTATTTTAGTCAGTGTTTTTTTGATTTAAGTTGTCAACGATTATTCCCAATATTAAAATTCCTCCTGCTATTGTTAATACATAAAGACCTAAACTCGAATAGAAAACTCCGCCCATAACCCCGCCAATGAAGAAAAAACTTATGATAGTTAAACGTAATTTTATTGACGATAAAAGTTTATCTTTTTGTTCCTTATGTTTATAAAAGAATAATTGAGACAACTCGATCCCTAAATCTGTAAATAAACCTGTTAAATGAGTTGTGCGTACTGCTGCACTGGAAATTGTCGTTACTAAAGAGTTTTGTAATCCCATCGCAAACAGTAAACAAAAAGCTAAAAGATCCGGATTTTTAGAAATAAAAAACCTTCCTAAAAATGCTGCTGAAAACAAAATAATGCTCTCAAGAATTGTAGGAATAATATAAACATAGTTCGCATTTTTTCTCGAAATTATTTCAACAAGGAAATTAGAAACGAAGGAACCTAAAAAAAAGAAAAAGATATAAAGAAAATATATAAAACCTCTCCAAAAATCTAACTTGAATATTTCATCAACAAAATAAGCAAAGTGTCCGGTCACATTTGTTGTGAGACGCTGAACAGCTAAAAAACCTGCTACGTTAACAATACCCGCAACAAAAGATAACAAAGAAGCAATTCTTAAATTGTGTTTTAGGGTCCTTGTGTTGCCTAAGTGCCGAAACATAAAATTGTCTTCTGAATGTTTTTCGATAGTTCTAAAATGACCTATAACTAACCCATAGGGGTGATTCATTATCGCTTCTCTTAATACTTCCTCACGACATTATGCAATTCAATAAGAGGTTTTAAAAATTCCTCCAGATCGTAAACACATAATTGGGAAGCAGCATCGCATAAAGCTTTTGCAGGATCAGGATGTGTTTCAATAAATACACCATCAACACCGCTTGCAACTCCCGCACGTGAAAGCACTGGTAAAAATTCTCTTGCGCCGCCTTTTGCATCTGAACTTGGTATACCGTATTTGCGTACGCAATGCGTCACATCAAAAACAACAGGATAACCAATATTATTTAAATGATAAAAACTTCTCGGATCAACGATCAGATCGTTATACCCAAACGTATAACCGCGCTCGGTTAAAATAATATTATCGTTTCCGCTCTCGATACATTTTTGCACGGGATGCTTCATGTTATCGGGCGCTAAAAACTGACCGTGTTTTATGTTAATTACTTTTCCTGTTTTCGCAGCGGCAACTAATAAAGTGGATTGCATGCATAAATAAGCGGGAATTTGTAATACATCGCAAACTTCTCCTGCAGCGGCGGCTTGATCAGGATAATGAATATCAGTTAAGATCGGGAAACCAAATTGTTCTTTTACTTTTGCTAATAAAGCAACACCCTTAGCTAAACCCGGACCATCATAATATTTTAAACTGCTGCGGTTATCTTTTTGAAAAGAAGATTTGTAAATAATTTTTATTTTCATGCGCTCCGAAACTTCTTTTAGTTTCTCGGCTGTTTTCATCATGATGCTTTCGTCTTCAATTACGCAAGGGCCCGAAATAAGGAACAGATCCTTAGCGCCGCATTCAATATTTCCTACTTTAACTATTTTTTTCATAGGCTAAAATTACGAATAAAAAACCTATTTTTGTCCAACAAATTCACAAATATGCCTGATAATTTTGCCATAGTAGATTTTAACCCTGATGATAAGGAGCAAATGGATTTAATTTGCGCCATTCACAGCAATGTTTTGCCTGATAGTTTTGTTGTTGAGATGGGAAATATTTTCATGAAAAAATTCTATTATAAATGTCTGCCAAAGATCGGCTCCCTGAAATGTTTTTTAGCGAGATACGATGGGAAATATGTTGGAATGATCGTTACCAATAAAAAACCATTTTCGCTGATCCGTTCCGCCATCCCAATTTATTTCTGGCGCATCAGTTTTGTGATGAGTGCGGCGATATTAACCGGACCAAAACGAATTAAAACATTGTTGAATCTTGTAAAATATAAACCCGATCCGCTCTTAAAAACAATGGAAGATTCAAAAACTGCTTTCGAAATTTTAACCATTGGTGTGTTGAATGATTATAGAAAAGTTTATATCACAGAAAAAGAAAAAATATCCCACAAAATTTTAAAACATGCTGTTAATGAATACAAAAATAACGGCTACAAAAAAATTACCGGACAGATCCTAAAATCTAATCGTATGGCTCTTAGTTTTTACGAAACCTTTAATGCCAATTTTTTACAATCAACCACCAATGAAGGCGGCGTTATTTTAGATCTTAATATTGAGAATGTTAAATAGGTTTTTACAATTTTGTATTGTAAATTAGCATTACCCTAATTATTGTCTGAAATGAAAAAGATCGTTTATTACATTATTGGCATTATTGCTGTCTTTAATTTATTTTCTTGCGCACCCGCATATATTCCCAATGCATTTAACGCGCCGTTAATGAAAGATAAAAACGAAGTCAATGTTGCAGGTTACGCGGGCACCAGCGGCCTCGATGCGCAAGCCTCGGCGTCCATCATAAAACATCTTGCTGTTATGTGTGATTACTCATGGACGAACAGAAGCAGAACGGGTATTGACAGCACCGGTTACCGTAAACATGATTTTTTTGAGACCGGTATAGGTTTTTATGCTTCACCAAAAGAAAAGAAAACCTGCTTTGAAGTTTGGGCAGGAACGGGATGGGGAAGCAGTGCAGCTAAAGCGGATAAAAGAGGATTGTTTAATAGAAAAGGAGATGTAGTCGCCGGATATTATAACCGGTATTTTTTGCAATTTGATTATGGTTTCAGAAGTAAAATTGTTGAAGTTGGTTTTGCCATTCGCGGAACATACGTAAATTTTACAAATTTATATAACGTAACCAGTGATGTATCTTACCGGGGACTCGATAATGTTTATGTGGAACCGGCCGCTTTTGTGAGGGTGGGAGCACCTTTTTTAAAATTCTCATTTCAAGTGGGTGGTGTAATACGCACGAGTGCATTTAGTGATATAAATCCAAAATTTACCACACAGCCATTTTATTTAACCGTTGGCGCACATCTAACATTAAACCGTAAATGGGAAGATAAAAAATAAAAGTATATTTGAAGAAATCTTTAACAAGTTCTTAATTATGCATCGGTCTCTTTTAATTATTTTAATTTTAGTTTTTCCGGTTTTAATTTTTGCGCAAAAAAAACCATTTAAAGTTGGCGACAGAGTAAATATTTCGGCGGATCTGTATAATGAGATGGATTCAAAGACCACCATTTACATTCCTGAAAATAAATACACTTTAGTTTTTAATTATAATTGGGGATCAAAAGACAGAGATGGGAAAGACAGTATACAAAAACTGGAAGCGTCCATTTCAAAGATCATTGATCTTTATAAAATTTCTAAACTGCGTGTCGTTTGTTATTCGTTTGATAAAGGTGATAATTATCAGGCATGGCTGCAATATTTTAAAACAGCCAAACCTTTTAAAGCGCGCACCGAAGTTAAATACGAATTGTATAATACCAACGATTATGCAGAAGTAACCAAAACATTTAAAAAAATCTTTAATAAGATAACCTTGATTGGTCCGGAAGGAAAAGTAATGGCCGAATCAGATGCGATCGGAACATTTGAAAAAGAAGCATCCATGCTGCCCGGAAAAAGCAATACAAAAGTAAAAGCAAAATTATTAACTGATAGTTCAGGAACAAGAGTCCCATTGGTAAAAACTTTTGTGTGTTTAATTAATGAGCAAAAAACGGATACGTTCGCAACAACAAAAACAGATGAGTTTGGCGATTTTGAAATGATGATCCCTGAAAATGAAAAAGCTAATTATGAACTAAACGTTAAACAAAACGGTGCGCGGCCTGTAAGTGTAATTTTAGCAGCACAAAATGGTGTTGAGGTCGCCACTTTGGTAAATGGTGCCGGCAGTTTCAAATATAAATTATTGAAAGCTGATATAATCAAATTACAGCAAATAGAAACAAATGATATCACTTTAGCTTTTAAAACATTTAATAAAACAGCCGAAAGCGAATTAAAAGTAATTGAATTCATTGTGTATAGTTTAGGAAAATGGAATATTGAAAAACCGGCGGAAGTTGTTTTGAATAAAGTCGTAACTATTATGAAAGAAAATCCTAACGTAAAATTGGAAATAACTTCTCACACAGATGCACAAGGTGATGACGCAGCTAATTTAGCATTATCCGAAAAAAGAAATCAGGCAGTGATCGCATACATTGTTGCAAGAGGAATTAAAAAAAACAGAGTGAAAGGTGTTGGTAAAGGTGAGACGATGATCCGTAACCGTTGTCATAATAATGTAGAGTGTTTAGACAAAGAACATGAATACAACCGCAGGACAGAATTTAATTTTAGCAAAGGATAAGTGTATCTACGAATACGAATTAATACGAATGTACGAATCTGTGTGCCTAGGCGGTTAGATTCGTATATTTGCAGATTAATAAATGGAAGTAATGATGAATAAACGTAAGCTGGGAAATACAAATTTACATGTTGCTCCAATTGCTTTTGGCGGCAACGTTTTGGGCTGGACCGCTAATGAAAAAATGTCGTTTGAAATTTTAGATGCATTTACTGCAGCGGGTTTTAATTTAATTGATACTGCTGATGTGTATTCACGCTGGGGCGGAGGAGTTGGCGGCGAATCGGAAACTATTATTGGTAAATGGCACAAAAAACATAACAACCGTGATAAAATTATTATTGCAAGTAAAGGCGGGATGGATATGGGTCAGGGCAAAACGGATGTGACTAAAAAATATTTAATTAAAGCAGCAGAAGATTCTTTAAAACGTTTACAAACTGATCATATTGATCTATATCAAACGCATAAAGATGATGAAGCAACTCCTGTGGAAGAAGCATTGGAAGCATACGCGCAATTAATTAAGGAAGGGAAAATACGTTACGTTGGTGCATCAAATTTTTCGCCGGCACGTTTTTCTGAAGCATTGGAGGCAAGTAAAAAAAATGGTTTGCCGTGTTATGAAACCTTACAGCCTTTATATAATTTATGCGAACGTGAAGTATTTGAAAAAGAATTAGAATCTCTTTGTGTGAAAAATAATATTTCGGTTTTAAATTATTTTGCTTTAGGGGTTGGTTTTCTCACAGGCAAATATCGAAGCGAAGCTGATCTGTCGAAAAGTGTAAGAGGAGACAGAGTGAAAAAATATATAAACCCAAAAGGTTTTGGAATATTAAAAGCACTTGATGATGTAGCTGCACAGCACAAATCAACTTGCGCAAGTATTGCTATCGCGTGGTTGTTGCATCGTCCTTCTGTTACCGCGCCAATAGCAAGCGCAACTAATTTACAGCAATTAGATTCATTAATAAGATCGGTTGATATAAAATTAAGCAAAGAACAGATCGCCCTGTTGGATGAAGCGAGTAAATGGTAATTTAATAGAGTTGCTCAATAAAATACTTCACGCCATTCATCTCCGCGACATCATTTTCTTTTAACCCAATTAATTTTAAACCTAAAGGAGATTGAGGAGAAACAACAAAAACAGTTTCTGCATCCACTAAAATTTTTCCTAAACCAATACTTAAAAACAAATAACCTTTGTCGGTTTTAATTAAAGTTCCTTTAGTTATTTGATTGGAAATTTTTGAAACATCAATTTTTTCGAGTTCCGATTTTTGTCCAAGTAATTCTTTTAATTGTTTTCCAAGTTTTTCCTGTTCGATCTGCATCATTGCACGGGAGGTTTCGTGTTTATCGCCGGCGCTGCTTTTCGTTTCATTATTGGCTGATTCAGTAGCTGTGTTTAAAGCAAGGTTTAATTCTTCAATTTTTTTGTTGAGAATCAGGAGGCAATAGGTATTTATTTTTTGTTTGAGTGCCATTAAATAAATATAGCTAATAGTTTTATGAAGAGTTGAAATTATCTGATATAATTGTTAGATTAGTAAACCTGAATAAGACGAAACCGGTGGCAAACAAATATTTAAAATGACAGACGGCATAAAACCTAAATTACGAACCTTTGATCTCACCATGATCGTTGTTGGACTGGTAATTGGAATGGGAATATTCCGTACACCTCCTGAAGTAGCAGCAAAGTCCGGTTCATCCGTTATATTTTTTTTGGCATGGATACTGGGAGCAGTAATAAGCATGATCGGCGCACTAACGTTTTCTGAAATTGGTTCGCGCTACCACGGTGCAGGTGGATTTTACAAAATATTTTCCTATTGTTATCATCCCGCTTTTGCTTTCATGGTTAATTGGATCACTGTGATCAGCAATGCGGCTTCCACCGCGGGTGTTGCAATAATGGGCGCAGAATATATTGCTCCCATACTTTTACCCGAAATGCAAAACAGTGACGCAGTAAAAATTGTCACCATTACCGCAGTAGTTATTTTATATATCATAAACATGATGGGAATAAAAGTAAGCGTTAAACTTTTAAATATTCTCATGATCATTAAACTCTGCATGATTCTTATTTTAATTGCCGCGATGTTTTTAGTTAAAGGTCATAACACAGAACTTCCTCCTGATCTTTCCCACAGCTCTACCGAATGGTGGAAGGCATTTGCCCTTTGTTTCGTGCCTGTTTTTTTTACTTATGGCGGATACCAGCAAACCATGAATTTTGGCGGCGATATCCCAAATGCAACACGAACGCTGCCTCGTTCAATTTTTTATGGAATTATTA
>DATMPR010000054.1:0-6415 GCA_035567575.1 Bacteroidia bacterium | reverse complement strand
CATAAATGAAATGACATAGCTTCTAGTTCACTCGTATTTTGTTTCGAGGAATCATTACTTTGCATCCTTGAAAAAACCAGTATCTTTGAAATCAGGTTTATAATTTTTTTAAAATATGAAAATAAATAATTTGTTTTTAATAAGCTTTATGCTTATGGCTTCAATTCAATCGTTTTCCCAACAAGCCACCCTTACTATAAAAAATAAGTCAGAACGGTATTTAAAGATCAGGGTAATGAAAGGTACTGAAAAGAAAGCAGTACTTTTTGCAACAGACAGCATTGCTCCGAACGCTGCGCAAGTAGTTTATATTACCGAGACAGGAATGTATTTCACAAAAACACAGGCTATATTATTCAATAAAAAGAATCCGGCTAAAAATGATACGGTTTATTCTAAAGATAGGCCTTTTCTCGTGAAATCAGACAGCAAAAGAGGTTACGACAATATTATGTTTGAATATGTTATTGAAGAAACCAAAAAAGCACAAAGTTCAATGTCAATTACCAGAAAGGAATACGATAATTAAAGTAAAGAGGAATAGAACCCGTTAGTGGATTTGCAATCCTTCTGTAAAACGAATTCAATTATTTTTTCACCGGAGTTTTACTTTCTGTTTTGCTTGAGTCGCTGCTTATGCTTGATGAATGACCACCATCTCTGTAATTATGAATATCCGAAACATAACCTTGCAAGCGGCGATGGCAGCCCGAAAGAAAAAGAATTATTGTAATAAAAAATAAAGCTATTTTCTGCATTCGGCATTTTGATAAAGTATTTTCAAATCTATTTAAAAATAATTCCAATTTACCTGCAGAACTTGTATGTCTTAAACTATAACGTCCGCACACAGGTGAAGAAGATAAATAATTTTGAATTTCATTTAAACTCTTATTACTAAAATCAACAACAACTTTATTACATGAATTACAAAAGCGGCCGTTTTTATCCGGCGTCATGTTTTGCCAATTCTCCCCGCAAGGATTTTCTATATGTATTTTACCAGAGGTAATCATTATTAAATAAATACAAAACAAAAAACGCTTACTGCTGCCTCCTCCTGCCACTGCCAACTGAATTATTTCCCTCTTCCTTGCACAACTATCAATACTGTATGCACTAAAATTTTAAAATCGAGCAGAAGACTCATGTTTTCGATGTATAGAATATCAAATTTCAAACGGTCTATCATTTGGTCAACATTCTCAGCGTACCCGTATTTTACTTGTCCCCACGATGTAATACCTGGTCTTACTTTATGTAAATGTTTGTAATGCGGCGCGCGTATAACAATTTGATCAATAAAAAACTGACGCTCGGGGCGCGGACCAACCAAACTCATATCACCCATCAACACATTTAAGAATTGTGGCATTTCATCTAAACGTACTTTGCGTAAGAACCGGCCAAAGGTTGTAACCCGAGGATCGCTTTCGCTTGAGAGGGCAGGACCGGCTTTCTCAGCGTCGCACGACATGGTACGGAATTTAAAAATTTTAAATGGCCTTCCATGAATGCCAATTCGTTCCTGATTAAAAAATGCCGGACCACGGGAAGTAATTTTTACCAGTATAATTAAAATTAAATACAACCAACTCAATCCAACTAAAACTAAAACCGAAAGACTCACATCAATAAAACGTTTCACCGCAACTTGCCAATCAGGAATGATCTTATTTTTAATTTCGATAAGCGGCGTTCCAAAAATGGAATTCATTTTTACTTGTCCCGATAAAATATCGTACATATCAGGAATAATTTTTATTACCAATCCCAGATCACTTAACTCGTTAACAATTTGTTTTAGATATTCATGTTCTTCGGTTTCTAAAGCGATAATTACTTCTTCAACATTATTTTCCTGAATTATTTTTTTTATCTCGTGATATTCGCCAAGGTGAGGTAATTCTTTTTTTAATTCTTCCGAGTGACCGTTTTTACCTTCAATGTGCACAAAACCAATGAAAGCGTTGCCAATGCCTTTGCGGAGTGAGTTAATTTCTTTAAGTGTATTTAATGCGCGTTCATTGCTTCCAATAATTACGGTACGAAAACCAAAATCGCGTTTACCGATCCGGTAATTGGTAATGCTCGATAAAATAAAACGGAGAGTAGCGGTAAATAAAAAATGTAAACCAAACAGCGTGAAAAATAAATTGTAGTAAAATTTATAACTCGTAACATAATCATCAAGCAGTAAAACAAAAAACACAACTGTTACGCCTAATAATGAAACTGTAAACGTTTGCACAAACTCGTTAATACGCGAGCGGCGTAAAACATTATTGTAGGTTCCAACTAAATAATAAAACAATAACCAGGTTAATGGAATAATGATAATGCTTTTGAAAAATTGCGAATCAAAGAAGACATCGGGCACCGAACCTATTTTTACGGGATCAATTTTGCTTTTCCGGTAAATATAAAAGACAGTCCAGGCTGCTGCTGCCGATAACAGATCGAAGAAAACGTATTTTAAAGTATGTAACGATTTATTCAAACTAGTAGCTGATTATTTTTATGTTATCGATCCAAACTTGGGAAGTAGAAGCGGTGGGATCTCTGAAAGCACTGAAAAATAAACCGCATGTCGTTGTAGGCAGTGTGCTAACACCCGTGCTCAGTTGAATGTAAATTTTATTCCAGTCTTGGCTGGTATTTACTGTAGCAACGTACTGGTAAGTTGATCCGTTAAAAACTCCAACATCAAAAGCCTGTGTGCATTTGTAATTCATTTCGAGATAAACCGGCTGACCTTGTTTAGGCAAAGGATAAGTATCTGAAGTGGATTCAAACCGTGCTATTTGTTTTATGTCATCAACTGCAAAATAAAAACATTTAGTACCCTCATAAACACTCGGGTAAGGTGGGACAGAAGAATTTAAAATATTGAACATTGTATCGGAGTTACTTGATTTTTTTATACTGATCCCGCTGGTAGTACCAAAACCTTCAAAATCTTCAAGCCATCTGAAATTAGCAGCGGTTTTATAATGAAAAACAAAATTGCGGTTTGCGATTATACCGGGCATTACAGAAGTATCAATTGTAACTGCATCGTAGAATTCGTACGGCTGGCGTGTTGCAGAGATACCATTATTTTTTATCCCGGCTTTTATAATTATTTGAGTTGGACCTGTTGAAGGAATAGGGAACATGTTTCCCATCGGATATGCTCCTTTAAACTGACTGTTAACGTAATACCAGAGATCGGTAATTTTATGATTGGTCGTACCTTGCAGCGAAGCGCTCGTTACTGCAACGGTAATACTTTCCGGTTTAATAAAAAAAGCATCAGGGGCTTTTTGCTTTTGTTTGTTACAACCAATAAAAAGTACAAAGAGTAAAATTATTCCAAATGGCTTCATTAATTTTTTAGAGGCGCAAAAGTACGGTTGTTTTTGGTAGCAGACAAAGTCTTTGAGCCTATTTATACTGTAAATGAAACGTTGGTTAATGGTGCTTTATTGCCTTTGTTGGTAAAATAAAAAGATGTTGAAAACCTTGTTTTTATTGGGAATTTGATTGGGAGTGTTGTTAAATTTTTAGATTTAAGAGTAGTATCTTATGTTCTGATGCGAATTTAATTTATAAATTAATGATTATCAATAAGATAAAATTTGTTACCGAAAGATTTAATCAATGTAAATACCATTTAAAGATTTAAAATTGATTCTTGAAAACCTTCAATGATCTTATTTCTGAATTCCGCATATGGGACAAAAAAATCTTCAAATAATTCTTCAAAACTCAATTGTTAGCAAGAAAAATATTTTTCATAAAACAGAGGCTTTTATCAATCTAAATTTGACTTTTTAAGGGGGAAAATTGTGTTTTATAAAGTAAGCAAAGAAGACGAGTATCTTTTTTTAGGAAAACGGAAACGTTTAGTTGAGCAACTGCGTGTTAAAGGCATAAGTAATAGCGCAGTGCTCAGTGCAATTGAAAAAATTCCCCGTCATTTATTTTTCGATCCTTCAACAGGAAGGCCGGCAATGTTGGAGCATGCTTATTCAGATAAAGCTTTACCAATTGGTGCGGGACAAACAATTTCGCATCCATTTACCGTAGCCTTCCAAACTGAAAAACTGGAAATAGAAAAAGGCGAAAAAATTTTAGAAATTGGTACAGGTTGCGGATATCAAACCGCTATGTTAGTCGAGATGGGTGCTAAAGTATTTACCATTGAGCGTCAAAAATCACTTTACGATAAAACAAAACTGTTTCTGCCCTATATCGGTTATAAATCGATCCGTTTTTTTTATGGAGACGGTTACAAAGGTTTGCCGCAACACGCCCCGTTTGATAAAATAGTAGTAACTGCCGGCGCCCCTTACATCCCAAACGACTTACTGGTTCAATTAAAAATTGGCGGAATAATTGTAATTCCGATTGGTGAAGGAGAGCAGCAAGAAATGAATGTGTTGAAAAAAATATCTGATCAAGCCTTTGAAAAACAAGTAATTGGGAAGTTTAAGTTTGTTCCTATGTTGCAGAATAAGGTATAATTCATTTATTTTTAGTATCTTAACACTTGCGTGTTTATAAAGTGATATTAACAAAGGGCTTAAGAATACAAATCTCGATAACTTTGCCTTTATAAAAACTAAACAAAAACAACTATGAAAAAATCAATCGCTCTATTAGCCTTAGCATTCGGTGTAACCGGTGCTTTCGCTCAAGACTTAACCTCTAAGAAGGGTGAGCCGATTCTACCTGAGGCCGGAGATTGGGCCGTTAGTGTTGAAGCCACTCCTTTTTTACAGTACATGGGTAACTTTTTTGGCAAAACAACAACAAACTCTGCCCCAACATGGAATAACTATGGCGCTAATCAATCCATTATGGTTAAAAAGTTTACTGACGCACAAAATGCATACCGCGCAACTTTCCGTATTGGTCTGCGTGATCAATCTTTTAAAAATGAAATTGCGGCTCCACAAGCAACTACTGCTTCACCGGTTAACTTTCCAAACAAAGTTAACACAGTACAAGACAAAGCTTCGCACACCAGCAGTTTTATCGGAATTGGTGTTGGTATGGAAAAACGTAAAGGTAAAACCCGTTTACAAGGTTTCTATGGTGCTGATGTATTTGTTTGGTATTCTTCCAGCAAGGACAAATTTACTTATGGCAACGCATTGAGTCCTGCAGCTACTGCTGACCCTCGGATTGTGCCTACTGCAACAAACACAACTGACTGGAATACTGTTGCGCCAGGTACATTTAGCACTTCTAATATTGGTGTTTCAATCCCAAATCAGCCGGGTGTTACAAATACACGTAAAACTATAGAAAAACCAGGTGGACAATTTGGTTTAGGTGTTCGTGCATTTATTGGAGCAGAATATTTTGTTTTGCCTAAAATTTCTATTGGTGGTGAATTTGGCTGGGGTATTGGTTTAGCACTTAATACTAAAGCAAAAACTACTTACGAAACTGTAGGTGTTGATGGTGGTGGTGCCTTCGTAACCTCAACCATCACTAATACTCAAAAACGTGGTATGCAAATGATCTTAGATACAGATAATAACCCTGCTAATAATTCTAATTATAATTTAGCTCTTTCTCCAACTGGAACTTTACGTATAAATTTCCATTTCTAGTCTTAAACTGATTTTTATTAAAAACCCCGGTATTTTTTATCGGGGTTTTTTATTGTTTATTTTCTCCTTAAAAAATCACAAAAATCAAGCTTTATATTCAGTAATACGGTAATTTTGTACCATGTTTTTGCGCTTTCTGATATTCTTTACCATCATTGTTGTAATTGAAATTTATTTTTTACAAGCCGTAAAAACATTTTCCCGCGATTTTTCACCGCGTAACAAAAATATTTTCATGTACACAGCTTATGCGCTGTTTACAATTAACTTTTTGTTCGGGCTTGTCGGTATGTTTTATCCGCCGCCTGAATGGAATGGATTTTTCAGATTCATATCATCAATGCTTCTTGTTTTAGTAGTGTGTAAATTATTTGGTGTAAGTTTTTTAATTATTGATGATGTGATCAGAATATTCCGGTGGATCTTAAAAGCCGCTTTTGGCATCGGAACAAAAAGTGATTTAGCCGGACCTGGCATAAGCCGGATAAAATTTATTAGTCAGATTGCTATGACATTTACGATAATACCGGCCGTGTCTTTTTTATACGGCATGGTGCGTGGTGCTTACAAATACCGTGTACATAACGTAAAAGTTGACGCACCTAATTTACCACAGGCTTTTAATGGTTTTAAGATTGTTCAAATATCTGATATGCATACCGGTTCGTTTATGAGTACTTCACCGGTTAAAAAAGCATTTGATATTGTGATGCAGCAAAAAGCAGATATGATCTTATTTACTGGCGATCTGGTAAATAATGTGACCACTGAAACAAAAGATTTTCTAGAAGAATATAAATCATTAAAAG
>DATMPR010000053.1:0-11400 GCA_035567575.1 Bacteroidia bacterium | reverse complement strand
AAAGGCGGAAATTAATTTCCGCCTTTAAATTTTTATTCCTACAATACAAATATCATCCACTTGCTCCAATTCTCCGCGCCACTTTTCTATTTCCACATCCAAAAGATCTTTTTGGTTTGTCATTGGCAGATCGGCATTGTTTAGTATTAATTGCTGAAGTTGTTTATATTTAAATTTCTTTCCCTTCGTACCGCCAAACTGATCGGCATAACCATCAGTAACTAAATAAAGCTGGTCATTTTTCTTTAATTCGATTTCATGTAATGTGAAAGGCCTTTGATTATGAGTGAGTCCTACAGGCATCTTATCCGTTTCCGAAATAATGATCTCGTTATTCCTTAAAAGGTAAAAAGAATTATTGGCGCCGGCGTATGTCATTTTATTGGTCTTAAGATTTATGGCACATAAGACACAATCCATTCCGTCCTTACTCACATCACCGCCTTCGGGATTTAACGAACGGATAATTTCTTTTCTGGTTTCATTCAAAATAATATCCGGTTGTAAGATCCCCCGCTCAATAATTAATTCGTTCAAAACAGAAATATTAAGCAAACTCATGAAGGCACCCGGCACGCCGTGTCCCGTACAATCTGCAACTATCAGGTAAAAGATATCTTTATGCTCAAGCGCCCAATAAAAATCACCACTCACAATGTCTTTTGGTTTGTACAATAAGAAAAAATCACCCAAACGGGTTTTGAAATAATTTTCCGATGTTAGCAATGCGTTCTGAATTCTGCTGGCATAATAAATAGAAGAAACAATTTCTTTTTGTTTTATTTCTACGATCTCTTTTTGTTTACTGATCTCCACATTTTTTTGTTCCAATGCTGAATTTGTTTTTCGTCTCTGTAAATTAACACGCACAACAAATCCAATAATGATCAATAACGAAACCCCTCCGGCAATTCCGGAATAGATCATCCATTGCTTTCGTTTTAATTCCAAATCCGTTATTTCGCTTTTGTGTTTTAATGTGCTGATCTCCTTCTCATTTTTTTCTTTTCCGTATTTTGCTTCCATCGACGCGAGCTTATCTCCAAAATTCAATGAATCGTTAAGTTTGGCATATTCACGCTGAGCTTCTAATGCTTTTTTATAATCCCCTTGTGCTTCATACACCCCCGACAATGATTGGTAACTAGCGATCAGTCCTTGCGGCGACTTGCTTTTCGTACTTACGTTGATCGAAGTATCAATATACCGGAGAGCGTTTTTGTAATCTCCTTTAATTTTATTTACATCGCCAAGGTTGCGGTAATTTAATTCTAAGCCCTCGAGATTATTTATTTCCTTATTTATTTTAAGAGATCTGAGGAAATAGATCTCAGCCGAATCGTTCTTGTGTTTTATGTTGAATATTCCGCCAATATTATTCAGGGTTAATGCGATCCCGCTTTTGTTGTCAATTTCACAATTAACTTTATAAGCCGTTTTATAATAAGTGAGTGCCGCATCCGGATCACCCTGCTCTTCATAGATAAGACCGATATTATTTCCTGAGGTTGCTATGCCTTCTTTAAAATCTTTTAGAACAAACAGATCGTTAGCGTTCAAAAAATGTTTAAGCGCATCGTTCCTGCTTTTTTGTCTCCAATAGATCAATCCTAAATTATTTTCTGACCAACCTAAAGAAATAGTATCTTTTATTTGTTCACGAATTCGGATCGCGTTTATGTAACCTTCAACAGCTACGTCAAACTGGCTATGCAAATACGCAGCAAAACCAATATTATGCCAGCATTGCGCTTCAATGCGCTTTAATCCATTTTCATGTGCTATCTGTATTCCAATGCGGTAAAAATAAATAGCGCTATCCGGATCGCCCGTGCGCTCCAGTGCTAAACCATACCATCTTATACTTTCAACACGGCCCCTTGCAAAACTATTTTTCTCTGATAAAGCAAGCGCTTCTTTTGAAAGGGTTTTTATTTTTGCATAATCCCCCGATCCGAACAAAGGAATGCACTCTTTGTTCAATTGCTTTACTTTATCTGTATCATGCAAGGACGGTTTCGCTTTACTGAAAATGGGAATAAAAATTAATATTATTATCAGCTTTCTCATTAAATTCTAATTCCAATTACACAAACATCATCTACTTGCTCTAACTCATCTTTCCAATCTTCAAACTTTTTATTCAGTTCTGCTTTTTGTTCTTCGGCATGGAGATTATTAGTTCTCAATACTAATCCTTGCAGTTGTTTGTGCTTGAATTTTTTTCCTTTCGGGCCGCCGAATTGATCGGCATAACCATCAGTAATTAAATAAAGAGTATCGTTTTTAAAAAGTTCAATCTCATGAAGCGTAAATGGTTTTGAATTATCATGAGAAAGTCCGACCGGCATTTTATCAGTCTCAGAAATTATTAATTCATTATTTCTTACCAGTAAAAAGGAATTGTTGGCGCAGGCATATCGCATTTTATTTTTCTTGAGATCAATGGCACATAATATGCAATCCATGCCATCCTTACTTTCATCGCCGCCTTCAGGGTTTAATGAACGTATAATTTCTTTCCGTGCTTCATTCAAGATCAGATCGGGAGTTAGTATTCCTTTCTCAATAATTAATTCATTTAAGATGGAAATGTTTAGCAAACTCATAAAAGCGCCCGGAACACCATGACCTGTACAATCGGCGACGATCAAATAAAAAATTCCTTTATGCTCAAGCGCCCAATAGAAATCGCCGCTTACAATGTCTTTTGGTTTATATAGAATGAAAAAATTATCCAATCGCTTCTTAAAATAATTTTCAGAAGTTAGTAATGCGTTCTGGATCCGCTTGGCATAATAAATTGAAGAAAGGATTTCCTTTTGTTTAGCCTCCACAATTTCTTTTTGTTTTGAAATAATTGTATTTGCTTTCCGTTTTTGATTATATCCTCTCAACACCAGCAATACTAATAATGAAACAATTGCTAGCGCAATAGCCGCACCATAAATAATTCGTTTCTGATTCTGAATTTTCGCTTCGGCAACTACATCTTTTGCTTCCTGCTCTTTCTTTTGCAATTTTTGCTGATTTTGAAAATCGTGTTCAAGATCTTTTTTAATTATATTATTTCGTGACGATTCATTATAAATTGAATCATGAATTTCCAATTCCAATCTGTTGTAATAAAGTGACTTTTTAAAATCCTTCATTTCATCATACAGATTTGAGAGGTGGCCGCAAACATCTCCTCGCTCAGATAATTGTCCGGTTACTTCGCTAATAGCAAGCGCTTTTAATAAATAAGGTTCTGCGTCCTTGAATTTACCTTGCTGCATTAAGCACCCGCCAAGTTCATTATAGTTGTACACATGTCCCGGGCCCTCGCCGAATTTTTTTAAAAACTGAAGTGATTTTTTAAAATACACAATGGCCGAATCATAATTGTGATCCATTTGAAATGTAATTCCAATATTATGAACCGTCATTGCCATTCTTAATGTGTCTTTTAATGAAGTATTTATTCGATAAGCTTCATTAAGATAATAATTAGAAGAACTCACCGGGCCGATCTTTTGATAACATGTTCCTATATTATTATACAAAATTCCAAGATGCTCTTTATTATTTGTTTCCTTAAAAATTTTTACAGCCTTAAAATAATTGGATAACGCAACTTTGTACTCTTTCAATTCAGCATACAATAAGCCAATGTTATTGTACAAAGAAGCCATCTTGGTTTTATTATTCAGATTCTCATAAATATTGATGGACAATAAAAAGTTTTCGAGCGCTTCTTTTACATTGGACTGATCGGAGAAAATTGAACCGCGCAAATTATAAGCTTCAGCCATTCCTTGTTTATAATTTGCAGCTGTGGCCCGAAGAATAATTATGTCGATATTCTTACTTGCCTTATCGTATTCAGCATTGTCAATTAAACCGGAAGTTTGCGTAATTAATTTACCAATACCTGTAGTATCCTGAGCCTTAAAGAAAGTAAAGCAGAAAAATAATAATACGGCTAAGATTAATTTATATGAAGAGCGGATACACATTTTCCCTCATAAAATTGCGGAAAAATTTGCTAATAACCTAAAGCCGGACCTAACCAACGTTCTATAGTTGTAAAGTCCATGTTTTTGCGCTTCGCATAATCTTCAACCTGTTCTTTTGTTATTTTTCCGACTCCAAAGTATTGGGCTTCCTTATTGGCAAAATACAACCCGCTTACTGCAGCAGTTGGAACCATAGCCAGGCTCTCCGTTAAAATTATTCCTGTAGTTTTTTCTACATCTAATAATTTCCAAATGGTTAATTTTTCGGTGTGATCGGGTTGCGCGGGATAACCCGGTGCAGGACGAATACCGGCGTATTCTTCCTTAATTAATTCTTCATTACTTAAAGTTTCACTTTTCGCGTAAGCCCAAATTTCGGTGCGTACTTTTTTATGTAATAATTCCGCAAAGGCTTCTGCTAATCTGTCGGCCAATGCTTTTATCATGATCGCGCTATAATCATCGTGGTCTTTTTCGAAACGTTTTACATGTTCATCGATTCCTATTCCGGTAGTTAAAGCAAAAGCGCCAATATAATCAGTCGTATTGTTCTTATTCGAAACTTCTTTTGGTTTAATAAAATCCGCTAAAGCAATATTATGTTGTCCTGCCGGTTTTTTTGTTTGCTGACGAATAGTATGAAAAGTACATTGCACTTTTTTTCCATCTTCACTTAACACTTCAACATCATCGTCGTTAACTGCATTGGCAGGGTAAATACCAATTACAGCATTCGCTTGCAGCCATTTTTCGTCAATGATCTTTTTAAGCATCGTTTGTGCATCGGCAAATAATTTTTTCGCTTCTGCGCCGCGCTCTTTATCATCAAATATTTTCGGGTAAGATCCTTTCATTTCCCAGCTATGGAAAAATGGAGTCCAGTCAATAAATTCTGCAATTTCTTTTAGAGAATAATTTAAAAATACTTTTTTACCCAATACAACAGGTTTAGTGATGCTTCCATTACTGAAATCCAATTTCAATTTGTTTTCCCTTGCTTCAGAAAGCAGAATAAATTTATTTTGTCCTTGCGCGTTTTTATTTTGTTCGCGAACTCTTTCATAATCTTTATTTACATCTACCATGAAAGCATCACGCAATTCATTCGAAATTAGACTGCTTGCTACCGGTACAGATTTGCTAGCATCATTAACATGCACAACCGGACCTGAATAATTTTGCGCGATCTTTACTGCTGTATGAACTTTAGAAGTTGTAGCGCCGCCAATTAATAATGGGGTTTTGAATCCAAGGCGTTCCATTTCTTTGGCAACGTGAACCATTTCATCAAGTGAAGGAGTGATCAATCCGCTTAATCCAATTACATCTACATTATGATGACGCGCTTGTTCTAAAATCCGATCACAGGAAACCATCACACCAAGATCAATGATCTCATAATTATTACAAGCCAAAACAACTCCAACAATGTTTTTCCCAATATCATGCACATCACCTTTAACAGTTGCCATTAAAATTTTTCCGGCATTTTGTCTGCCATCGCCAACAATTCCGGCCTTTTTATTCGCATCTTTTTCAGCTTGTAAAAATGGCTCCAAATACGCAACTGCTTTTTTCATTACACGCGCGCTCTTCACCACTTGCGGTAAAAACATCTTTCCGCTTCCAAAAAGATCACCTACTACATTCATCCCATCCATTAACGGACCTTCAATAACATGTAATGGCCTGCCTAGTTTTAATCTTGCTTCTTCCGTATCAACATCAATATATTCTACAATTCCTTTCACTAAAGCGTGACTCAATCTTTCTTCAACAGTTCCTTTTCTCCATTCTTCGTCTTTTTCAGTTTTTTGTCCTGCAACACCTTTTAAAGATTCTGCGTGCTCCACTAAACGTTCGGTTGCGTCATCCCTTCTGTTCAATAAAACATCTTCAACTAATTCTAATAATTTTTTATCGATGTCGTCATAAATAACCAATTGCGCCGGATTTACAATTCCCATATCCATTCCATTTTTAATGGCATGAAATAAAAACGCTGAGTGAATTGCTTCACGTACATGATCGTTACCACGGAAAGAAAAACTAACATTACTTACGCCGCCGCTCACTTTTGCGAATGGTAAATTTTCTTTTATCCATTTTGTCGCATTGAAAAAATCAAGCGCGTTCAAACGGTGCTCTTCCATTCCCGTTGCCACAGGAAAGATATTCGGATCGAAAATAATATCCTGCGGCGGGAAATTAACTTGGTTCACTAAAATATCATAAGCACGTTTACAAATATCAATTCTGCGTTGTAAAGTATCGGCCTGGCCAACTTCATCAAATGCCATGACGATAACAGCTGCACCGTATTGTTTTATTTTAAGCGCGTGTTCAATAAATTTTTCTTCACCTTCCTTCATGGAAATTGAATTCACGATCGCTTTTCCCTGCACACATTTTAATCCTGCTTCTATCACAGTCCACTTTGAAGAGTCGATCATAATAGGAACACGCGAAATATCAGGCTCAGATGCAATGAGATTTAAAAATTTTGTCATAGCTCCTTCGCTATCTAGCATTCCTTCATCCATGTTCACATCTATTACCTGAGCACCACCATCCACTTGTTCGCGCGCAACTGATAATGCTTCTTCGTAATTTCCTTCTTTAATTAAACGCAAGAATTTTTTAGAACCTGTAACGTTTGTACGTTCGCCCACATTCATGAAATTACTTTCTGGACGAAGTGTAACGGGTTCTAATCCGCTTAAGTGCATCAATGTATCAGCAGTCGGTTTTTTTCTTGGCTTTGCTGTTTTTGCTAATTCAGCAATACGTTTTATATGTGATGGTGTTGTTCCGCAACAACCTCCAACAATATTTAAAAATCCTGCTTTTAAGAAATCTTCTATTTCATGTCCCATTGCATGTGCATCCTGATCGTATTCACCAAACTGATTTGGCAAACCGGCATTTGGATACGCGCTTACGAAAAATGGTGCTTTAGAAGAAAGTTCTTCTAAATACGGACGCATATCTTTTGCGCCCAATGCACAATTCAATCCAACACTTAACAGATCAACATGCGAAATGGAATTTAAAAATGCTTCCGTAGTTTGTCCGGATAAAGTTCTTCCGCTCGCATCGGTGATTGTGCCTGAAACCATCACGGGCATTTTAATATTTTTTTCTTTACAAACATTTTGAATGGCGAACAATGCAGCTTTCGCGTTTAGTGTATCGAAAATAGTTTCAACTAATAGCAGATCAGCGCCACCTTCAATTAACCCTTTTGCTTGTTCGGAATAAGCTGTAACCAATTCATCAAATGTAATAGCACGGAAACCCGGGTCATTTACATTTGGAGATAAAGATAAAGTACGGTTCGTTGGTCCGAATGCTCCGGCAACATATTTTGGAACGTTTGCAAATTCAGGATTTTCCTTTTTAAATTCTGTGATCGCTTCCTTAGCAACTTTAGCTGATTCGAAGTTTAATTCATAAGCCAGCTCTTCCATTCCATAATCGGCCATGGCAACAGTTGTCGCACTGAAAGTATTCGTTTCAATAATATCTGCACCGGCTTTCAAATACTCTTTGTGAATGGTTTTAATGATCTGTGGCTGCGTAATAGACAATAGATCATTATTCCCTTTTAGATCTTTATGCCAATCTGCAAAACGTTTGCCGCGATAATCTTTTTCCTCCAGTTTGTATTGCTGGATCATAGTGCCCATTGCACCATCAATTACCAAAACGCGTTTTTCTAATTCTTTTTTAATATCTGAGTTCATAGACCCCTCCAACCTCCCCAAAGGGGAGAATTTATTTTAATTGCCCGTAATAAATTTTTGTATCGTAATCCAATCTTACCAAATTATTTTCCTGATAACGGTTAAATATTTTCCGCAGACAATAGATCATGTGTTCAAAATCTTTATGTCCTTCATTTGGCATATACGATGATGACAAAACTCTTCCTTTTAATCCATCAAAATCCACATCCTGATAATTATAAAAATCTTTCTCGTCATAATTTTCTTTTCCAAAGAAATTTTCAAATATTTTTTTGTCCTGCGTGTTTTTATGATTCACCACTAAATAATCGGTGCCGAACATTTGCAAAAAGTCTTCGTATACTTTTAAAAAATCGGTTGTGTCGGTACGGCGATCGTTCCACATTAACACAATATGTCCGTTGGGTTTTAAGATGCGTTTGCATTCGTTTTTAAAGGCATCGTTATTAAACCAGTGAAAAGCTTGTGCACAAACAATTACGTCAACACTTTTATTTGGCATTGTTGTTTGTTCGGCAGTTGCATTAACCGAGACAAATAATTTTTTATCGGAATATTTTTGCAAAATAATTTTTGATGCCTGACGCATTGGTTCGTTTGGTTCAATACCAAAAACTTTATACCCGTTTTTCAAAAACAACTCTGCAGAAATTCCTGTTCCCGAACCAATATCAGCAATGACAGAATTTCCGGAAATAATTTTCTCCGTTTTCAAAAAATCAATTACCACCGCAGGGTAATGCGGACGGTATTTGACGTAGTTGTCAACCCGATCAGAAAATCTATTTGTTATCATTGTCATAAATAAAAAAATCCCTTACGTTTTACCGGAAGGGATTAGTTATATTTTTTGATTTAAATACTAATTACTCCGGCTTATTTGCATCCAAATCCTGATTTTCATCAAGACAAGACCACGATTTCCCACCTTCTATTAGTTCGTAGTTTTGAGTTCGTAGTTCGTAGATTTTTTCTACTAACTCCTAACTGCGCACTACCAACTATCTAGGGTTGGTAAGGTATCATAGGGCGTGTCCCTCCTCCTTTCGCAATAAGCATGCTATAAAGAACTGGTGTAAAGATACAAATTTTTATATTATGGAAAAAATGATACTTTAGCTATAAAATAAGCTTATGAAGTCCTGTTTTTTAACACTTTTTTTATGCCTTTTTATATTTGGCTTTAGCCAAAGCAAAAATGATGTTTCAGAGATAAATGAGCTCATGAAAAAACAAGAAGTCGCCTGGAACAAGGCCAATATTGATGGTTTTATGCAATATTATTGGAATAGTGACAGCCTTAGATTTATTGGCAAAAGCGGGATAACTTACGGCTGGCAAAAAACCTTAGATAATTATAAAAAAAACTATCCAAGTCCTGAAGCAATGGGTATTTTAACTTTTGAGAACATTACTGTTGAGCAACTGTCTCAAACACATATTTTTGTAATTGGAAAATGGGATTTGAAAAGAAAAACGGGAGATGTTGGTGGTCATTATTCTCTTTTATGGAAGAAAATAAAAGGGAAATGGGTAATTGTGGCGGATCACACGAGTTAAACTTAAACTCCGTTTTTATCTTTCAGTTCATCAATATTTCTTTCAATATACTTTTCGGTTGGTAAAAGTGAATGCTGAATGCGTTTTGCGTAATTGATGCTGTCTACAATTTCTTTTTGTTTTTCGTCTACAATATCCTTTTGAAGCTGTATTTCATCTCTATGCCGCATTATTTCAATATTTTTTTCCTCAAGAATTAAATTGGCTTTTCGTTTATTCCTCAAGCTGATGAAAACATAAATGAGCAAAACTAATCCAACTGATGCTATTCCCACGACCATTTTGAATTCGGTTCTCTTTCTTTTCAATTCAACTTCCTGCAAAGCCTTATCTTTTGAAAGTATTTCTATTTCTGCTTGCTTTTTTTCAGTTTGATACTTTGCTTCTAATTCAGCAACGATTTTTTTATTAGACTCGTTAAGAAGCGAATCGTTAAGTTTCACAAATTGATCGAGATTAAAATACGCGTCTTTATAATTTTTACTGCTTGCATAAGAAGCTGCCAACCCTTCAAGTGCGGTTTTTTGATATTCTTTATAATCGGCTTTTTCCACTTTTTTTAATCCATTTTGAAAGGAGGAAATTGCCATATCAAATTTCTTATTTTTAAAATAGGCCTGGGCCAGGGCAATTTCAGAAATTCCTAAACTTACATTATTCCCCAAATCTTTTTTTAATTCCACACATTGGATCAAAACTTTTTCGCCCTCCTCATACTTTTTGAGACATAAATAATTTTCACCTAAATTCGTTAAACTTATTGCTTGCAAACTTTTATTTCCAAGTTTATTTGACAGCGTTAAAGCCTCATTAAAAACAAGGTTGGCCTCTTCGCTCTTATTGGTTGCATCTAAACAGGCGCCAATTGCATTTAGAATTCGAATTAGTGTTTCATCTTGTTTATATTTAATTGCGATCTTCTTTGCCATGTTAAGATTTTTTATGGCCTGCGGAAATTGCTTTTGAGTCATATAGACTAAAGCAATATTTTGATAAGGCCCCGTATTTAAATCCTCCCTTTTGTTAGATTCATAGATTTTTACCGCTCTCAAATAACTTTCAACAGATCTTACTCTTTCGCCTTTAATATCAAACATAATTCCAATATTATTATAGCATTGTGCGACCCCAAGTATGTCTTTGTTTTTCTCAAAAAACGGAATTGCTTTATTGTAATATACAATCGCGCTGTCATATTGACCATTGTAATAATAAGTAACTCCAATACTATTATATGTCTCTCCTATTTTTTTAAGACGATTTATTTCAAGATAGGTATTCAAAGCAATATTAAAATTTTTGATCGCTTCAGGATAATTACCGGTGTTTTGATAAAATAAGGCCAAATAATAAAAAGCCAATCCTTTGAATTTTTTATCGGCTACTCGTTTGCTTAACTCGACAGCAAGGTGATAAAAGTATTTAGAAGAATCAGCCTTTCCTTTGCTATCATAATAATAACCAAGGTTTACATAAGTACTGATTTTAGAAGAATCCGCCGGGAAATTTTTCAATGCCTGCATCAAACTATCCGGATAGGAATTTGCCATTGACGAAAATGACGATATTCCAAACAGGATCAAAAATATTATCTTAGATATTTTCAAATTTCAAAACTATTTTTTAATTAGCTTTTTCAATATCTCAATAGCACTTTTTGCGATCACGGTTCCCGGACCAAAAATAAAACTCACGCCTGTTTTATATAAAAAATCATAATCCTGCTGAGGGATAACACCACCGGCTACAACAATGATATCTTCACGTTTATATTTTTTTAATTCAGCAATTACTTGCGGAACTAAAGTTTTATGTCCGGCTGCTAAACTGCTCACGCCTAAAATGTGTACATCGTTTTCTACTGCTTGCTTAGCTGCTTCAGCAGGAGTTTGAAACAGCGGACCAATATCCACATCAAAACCCATGTCGGCAAAACCTGTTGCAATTACTTTTGCGCCTCGGTCGTGACCATCTTGACCCATTTTTGCGACCATGATGCGCGGACGGCGTCCGTCTTTTTTTGCGAATTCATCTGCTAATTCGCGGGCTTTTGCAAAATCTTTATCCATACTAATTTCTTTACTATAAACTCC
>DATMPR010000052.1:0-4910 GCA_035567575.1 Bacteroidia bacterium | reverse complement strand
TTATTTTGTTCATTGCTGTTGGAAGTATTGGATGGGAAGCGATTCAACGTTTTATTACACCTGAAGAAACAAAAGGAAATGTAATTAGCATTGTTGCCGGAATTGGAATTGTTGTAAATACAATTTCAGCATTAATGTTTTTCCGCAATAAAGATAAAGACCTTAACAGCAAAGGAGCATATTTGCATTTAGCATTAGATGCCTTAGTTTCTGTGGGAGTTGTTATTGCCGGAATTATTATTACTTATACAGGTATAAAGTGGATCGACCCTTTGATAAGTTTAATAATTATGGGAGTTGTAATTTACAGCACATGGGGTTTATTAACCGAAAGTTTAAAACTATCGTTAGATGCAGTCCCTTCAAATATTGATCTGGAAAAAATTAAACTTGAGACATTAAAAATAAAAGGCGTTACCGATATTCACCACATTCATATTTGGGCCATGAGCACAACTAAAAATGCAATGACAGCACATTTAATGTTGGAAGAAAACCTCCATGAAAAAGAAATTGCAGATATAAAACACAAAATAAAACACGAATTGGAGCATTTAAATATCCAGCACGCTACTTTAGAAACTGAAAGTAAAATATGCAGCGAAGAGAAGTGTTAGCGCAAAAACATTTTAATTGCGGGTAATTTTTGTCAATTAAAAAAGTCCGGCACTTAGTCGGACTTTTCATTTGATATTTATAATCTTGCAGAAATTTTTTGGACTTATAGTCATTTTATTACTGCATGATCTCTTCCTGAATTATTTTTAACTCTCTCAAAAACTGCTCTATAATTTAAAACGGATCGTGATATAGTGGTGGCATGTCGTTTCGCACTTCCGGTTTAACAACCTTAGCCGGATCATGATATAATGGCGGTTGATCATTTCGCACATGGGGTTTAGCAATCCTAGCCGGATCATGGTATAATGGCGGCATATCGTTTCGAACATCGGGTTTGATAATGACGATCTTTTCAGTATTATCGTATTTGGTCTGATCAGTCACGCCACTTGGTTTAAATCCAATTTTTTCTTTGTTGCAAGCAAATGCCAACACTAACATCGCTCCAATTGCAATTGATTTGATAGTTTTCATTTTATGAATTTTAAATTGTTTCTGCCTTGTCCATAACAAAACCTATGCCTATTGGTTTATTTTTTTAACACAAAGTTTAAACGTAGAATAAAGTTAGACAGAGAACTAATTTGAAATGTTGGAATAATTATTTTGTAATTTTTAAATTAATTTAAACAACCAAAACGAAAAAAAATTCTTATTATGATAATTTTGTTTAGGAATATAATAAGATTGGAGATTATTGCCGAAAGCGCATTGTGAATCGGTAAAATAGGCGTTAATTGAGGTTAAAAACAATAGTGCAGAATGAATAAAATTATATTCATAATTTTTTTATGCAGTTTGGGATTCAGAAGCAGATCCCAGTCCTATATTAATATGTTTGGTGAAAAAGAATTTGAAATCAATTATCACAATTCCATAAATGTTCTTCTCTTTCAAGCGGATTGTATTTTCGTTTCATCAGGGAAAACCAATTCTACTTTTTAAAGTTTATTAAGGAGTAGGTTTTTTCAGATTTAGTCTCAAACATCCACTTTATTAATTTCAAAACAATCATCAGCACCTTTCCCGGGTACAATGTAAATACGATGCCATTCTTTTCCTTCCATTATTTCCCAGGTATGGCCTTTTCCGGCAAGATCGTCTGCAATTAAAATAACGCCCGGCTCAATTATGAATGTATCACCATTAGTAACTGTAAATTTTAATTTTCCTTTTAAAGTAATTACAAATTGGTAACGCGGAGCAATGTGAGCTCCGAGTTCCCAGCCTTCAACAAGAGTGTGTATAAAAAAATAATCAGTCTTTATATGCTGAAGTTCAGGAACAGAACCTTCTAAAAAAGATGATTCCGTTTCATTGATCGTTACTAATTTATAAGCTTTCAAACTTTATAATTATTACTTCGAACCTTTTGAATCTTCTACAACTAATACTACAAAACTATTAGGTTTAATTTTTGCACGTGGTCTTGGATTTTCTTTTGTTGGTTCAGGTCGCTCGCCAAATTCTGCGGTAGTTGAAAATATCTGGTGTGTTGTTGTGCTTAAGGCAATTGTTTTTGCGCCTTTTTGAGTTGTAACAGTTTCAAGTACTTTAAATGTATTTTCATTTTCTTCTTTAACTACTGTTATGCTTCCTTCTCCATTGGTGGAGTAAGCACATTTTTTTTCCGGATCAAAAGCAACGCCATCACATCCTTCACCGATCGGCAATGTGCTTATTACTTTTCCATTCTCCGCATTCATCACCACCATTAATTTATTTGCACAACCCGAAAATAAACGATGCGTTTTATTATCCAGAGCCAATCCTGTTGGTTCTTCGCCGGGTGCAAGACTCCATACATTTTTTATTTTTAATGCCATGGCGTCAATAACCACAACCGTACTTTTATCTTCTATGTTTACATAAATAGTACCCTTACCATCAGTTACTGCAACTTCAGGATTACCTTCAAATTTAATCGTTTCAATAATTTTATTTGTTTTGGCATCAAGTATGGTAGCGTCATTACTTCTTGCATTAAAACTAAATACCCGGTGAGAAAATTCATCATATAAAATAGCGTCAGGACTTATTCCTTTTATTTTTACTTTTTCGAGCGTTGCAAAAGTTTTCAGATCAAATACAGTAATTGAAGTGTCTTTTCCATTACTGATAAATCCTTTATTTAAATCGTTTGCAATGGTAATACCATGAACTCCTTTGGTATCAGGTATGGTGAAAATTGTTTTATCCGTTTTTAAGTCCACAACATCCACCACTGTACCGTGCGATAAAAATAAATGCTGCGAAGGTTCATCTACAGTTAAAAAATCCCACCCCCCGTCACCGGCAACGGCAATTTTTTTAGTCACTTTATATTGACCATTACTTGTTTGCGCATTTGCACTTATTACAAAAGTTATTAAGGCAATAATTAATTTTATTTTTTTCATTTTATTTTTTTTAGAGAGTTTAAATATACACAAACTTAATCAAAAAACATCCATGTCAAACCAAAACGAAATGACCTATCAGGCTGATAATATCCGTGAACAAAGTTGTAATTGGTTCCCACCAAGCCATAAAGCACATTCTCTATTTTTATAAAAAACTGAACCGGCCGGATCCGCGCGTTTAAAAACACATCTACAAAAGGATATTGCCCAACTGTGTAATGATTCTGAACATAAAACTCATTGGTGGCCGGCATGTAAGCATAGGCTTTAAAAGCATTATAATATTCGCCTTGTACACCAAATTGCATTTGTAAATTGTTTTTAAATAAATTTCCCGTGTAAAAAATACTTCCTGTAGCAGCAAGCGGCGGAATGCGGACAATACTAGCCCTATTGGTTAATTGGTAATAATAATTTAATCTTAAACCCAAATGTTTAAATAAGACTTTATTGAAATTTAAGTTAAACTGCCAGTTGCTAACAATTAAATTACTTTGTTTCGGTGTTGCAACACTATCAAAATATAAATAATTAGTAATGTTTTGCCAAAGTACATTAGCCGATAACCCTGAAATAGTATTTATTAACCCCAATTTCCCTTGTAATGTATTTACAGGTTTGTATTGGTTATTCCATCTGAAATTATTAGCGTACCAGTAATTATAAATAAAATCAGGATGACGCTGTTCCGATAAGACACTTAAATAAATTCGTGTTGTTTTTTTTGTACCTAAACCTTTTTCATTTAATCTGAAACTTAATTCGCTGTTCCATTCTATTTTCATGTCGCCGCTGTTTGGTCCTGCGAGAACGCTGCTGTAAGTTATACGTGTGGAGAAAAATTTATTGCGGTTAATGCTTGAAGAATCTTTGTTCAAAAATAATTTGTCGTAAAACAAAGAACCATAAACTAACTGATGAGAAAATGTGCTGTCGAAATGCTGATGCAAAATAGTGTACTCATGACTATAACCTGCATAAGCACCAAATCCAATTTGGTTTAATTTGAAAGTGTAATTAACTCTATTCGTAAACTGACGCAAATGCGTACTGTCACTGGTTTTCACAGTGTCTAAATAAACAGTGTTGTAAAAACCATCGTAGGGTAATCCGGCATCCTGATACCAATAATAATTACCGGCATAATTGAATTTATAATCTATATAATGCGAAACGCGTCCTGAATCATTTCCTTTATTTAACTTCACCCACGGATTAAATGAAATATTTGTTTCTCGGATGGTGCGCTTGGAATTACTTAAATTTACAGGCAGCAGATCTTTTGACACTAAAGGATTGCTTGTAATAGAGGTGTCGTATTTTAATCCGCCATTCTCCTGATATTTTATTTTGTTGTAAAGAAAGTAAGAATAAAATCCAAAGCGGTTATTTTTCGTTGTGTAGTTTATGGATGTGTAAAAATTATTAGTGAAGGTTTGCTGTTTTAAATAATAGCCCTTAACGCCAAATCGGTTAAAGCGCATCGTAATATTTAATCTGTTTTTTAGAGTGTGTGAAAATAGCAATCTGAAATTTTGTTCCAGTTTGCTTCCTGAAATCCCGGTTAAAGATGCAAAGGGTCCTTTAGTCCGGTAATACTCTACCTGTGATTTTTGAATGAGATCATTCCCGAACGGGAGATCATATAAATTAAAACCCAGCGGTTTCGATTTGTAACTTAACATGTAACTCGGAGAAGGCAAGCCTAAATTGCCCATGTAATTTCTGGCCGAATAATTCTGTAAATTTTTTACGTTTGTATCGGGATAGGCAGGTTTAAATTTTTTGGAAAGAATATTGTCGGATTCTGTTTTTGATAATAAATAACCGGGATCAGCGTTGTATTTGGTTTGAGAAAAGGAGGGAAGGCAGAAAAAAAATGCTGCG
>DATMPR010000051.1:0-2876 GCA_035567575.1 Bacteroidia bacterium | reverse complement strand
GGCACTTTAATACACCCTCTTACTGTAATTAATTTTTCTACCAACACACTACAATATACTGACGTAGCAACACTTCATTACCAGAGGGGACCTAATGGCGGAGTATGGCAATCTGCATTAGGAGATAATAACAAAGATGGTCAGGCAAGCTTTTCAGATAATGTCTTAGCTACAAATACCGGCGGAATTGTTGTTGGAAGACAATTGCAAGTCACTCCAACTTCTCCCGGCGTTGCTACTTCAGAACTAAGAGGCGACCAAGTACTTGTTGTAGGCACTTCTACCGCCGGAGGAGGCATAAGTGGAAGCGTTACAGGAATTAATGTTATAACTAATAATTTAGCTTCTCCTTCGGGGAATAACGTTGCGATTGCTGCTTGGGCACAAGGTGCTTCATCTTCCTCAGCGGGCGCAATAAATGTTGGTCTCAAAACTTTAATCTCCGGCACAAATAGTCAAAGAAATTACGGAGTTTATTCTATTATTCAAGGAGCACCTGCTGCAAATGAAGATATGGGAGTAAATGTATTTTCAATGAGCAATGCAAGCTCAACTACAAATATTGGCGGAAATTTTAATGTATCAAATGGTCAGAATGTTTATGGCTTAAAAGTTAGCGCACAAAGTGGAACGGCTATAAATTACGGAATTTATGTTACAGCAGTTCCATCTAGCAGCTCAATCCCAAATTATGGAATTTATTCACAAGCTCCAATATTAGGTAGTTATTCAACAACCGTGAGCTACGCAGGTTATTTTGCGGGTAATGTTGTTAAAACAGGCAGTGATAATTTTAGCAGTGACCAAAATTTAAAACAAAATTTGGATAGTATTCCTAATGCTATTGGTATAATTAAACAACTAAAACCAAAAACGTTTGACTTTAAACAATCTTCTTATCCAAGCATGAATTTACCAAGTGGTAAACAATATGGTTTGATTGCTCAGGATGTTCAACCAATTTTACCTGAATTAGTAAACACTATTACTCATCCTGCAAAATTGGATTCGTTAGGTAATATTGTTACTCCTTCATTCACTTATCTTGCACTTGAATATCAGCAATTAACACCTATTATAATTCGTGCCATGCAACAACAAGAACGTCGTGCTGAAAAACAAGATTCAACAATTCAGGCGATGCAGTCACAAATTGCTGCGCTTACTTCATCTGTTACTTCTTGTTGTTCAAGTTCTTTAGTTCGTACTACTAAACCAAGCGAATTAAATCAATTAGATATTAATTTATCGGATAAAGACATTGTTGTGTTAAATCAAAACGTTCCAAATCCTTTCGCAGAGCAAACAACAATTACTTACAACGTACCTGAGAAATATAATTTCGCACAAATTATTTTTAGTACCGTTGAAGGAAAAATAATTAAAGCAGTTGATATAACTAAAAAAGGTAAAGGTCAATTAAATGTTTTTGCGAACGATTTAGGTACTGGTTTTTATACCTACACTCTGATCGTAGATGGTAAAACAATTGATACCAAGAAAATGGTGAAGAGTGAATAAAATTTATCCAAACATTTAAGTAAAAGGGAATCGGTTTTTGGTTCCCTTTTTTATTTCACCTACCTAATGCAAATTTCCTGGTAAGTGAATATTTCTTTGACGTCCAAAATTTATTTTAATTCCTCGGGTAATTCTCTGGTTGTTTTTTAATTAGGAAATGTTATTTTAGCGACCCTTTTATGCGGAGGCAAACTCTAATACTCTTGCTATTTTCAGCATCTGTATCCTTTTCTCAAAATATTGAGAAGATAGGTAAGAAGGATATGGTTAAAGTGAGTGGTGGTTTAAATTATTCTTCAGTTTTTTATAACGCAGATGGTATTCCTAACCGCCGCCAGCCCTTCACCTGGTTTTTAAATGGAAACATCAATATAAATATTTTAGATGTTAGTTTACCTTTTACATTTAACTACAGTAACAATCAGGCAGTATACACCCAACCTTTCAATATCCAAAGTTTTAATCCAACATATAAATGGATCAAAGGTTATGCCGGAATAACATCAATGCAATTTTCTCAATATACATTGGCTGGGCATATATTTACGGGAGGCGGAGTTGAGTTGACTCCAAAAAATTTCAAGTTCGCAGCTATGTACGGAAGATTAAAAAAAGCTGTTGAGTTTGATTCGCAAAATAATTCGGATGTAAATATGAGTTACAAACGCATGGGATATGGAGCTACGGTTGGTTACGATAAAAACGGACATGGTATAAAATTAATTTATTTTTCGGCAAAGGATGAAGCAACTTCATTAGTATTTATTCCTGTTAACACCAACGTTACTCCAATGGAGAATACGGTTGTGAGCATTTGCGGACATACCGCATTTTACAAAAAAATAAAACTCGAAGCGGAATATGCTTTATCAGGCTTAACAAGAAATATTATATCTCCTTCAGATGTAAACACACCGCCAAAAAATCGTTTACCGGTAATTTTTAAACCTAATGCTACTTCTCAATTTTTCGGAGCTTTTAAATCAAGCATTGGATATAATGTGAGATCATTCGGGATCAATTTAAATTATGAAAGAGTAGAACCGGAATATAAAACACTGGGCGCTTATTATTTTAATAATGATCTGGAAAATATTACGCTTGCACCGTCATTAGGATTAATGAAAGGGAAATTGAATTTATCGCTCAATACCGGCTTACAAAGAAATAATCTTGATAACACCAAACTTGCAACAACAAAACGCTGGGTAGGTTCTTTTAATGCCAACTTCATGCCGAATAAACATTGGAACATTATGGCTTCCTATAGCAATTTCAGTACGTTTACAAAACAACGTCCGCAAGTTGATCCTTTTTACAAAAATACTTTAGACACTTTAAATTTTTACCAGCTT
>DATMPR010000050.1:0-8674 GCA_035567575.1 Bacteroidia bacterium | reverse complement strand
TATTACCGTGGATTATCAAATAATTATCTGGGAAATAAAAAAGAAAGCTGCGCTGATCTTAAAAAAGCAGTCGACTTAAAATATGAGAAAGCCTCAGTTAAAATGGGAGAGTGGTGTAAGTAGTTTAGTTGGGAGTAAATTGCTAAAATTCTCTCAACTCTGTAATTATAATATCAATGATTTTGTTTTTGATATTTATTATCTGACTCAATAAAATAATCAAAATTTAAATCTATAGATTTCACCAATATCTTCTTTTCCATTACGTATTACGCTTAAACCATTTATTAAACCGCTGTTGATGCCATAAACCCATCCGTGTAAATGCAAACACCTTTCTTTCCATGCTTGCTGAATAATATTAGTTTTAGCTAAATTTCTTACCTGTTCAATAACGTTTAACTCGGTAAGCCTATTTTCACGTTCATCAGTATTTGTAATTGCTGAAAGTTCTTTTTCATATTTTTGATAAGTGTCTTTTATATTACAAAGCCAATTATCAACAAAGCCATGCAATTCACTACTTAGTGCCGCTCGAATGCCGCCGCAACCGTAATGACCGCAAACAATAATATGTTTTACTTTTAAAAGGTTAACGGCGTATTCTATAACGCTCATCAGGTTCATATCATTATGAATAACAAGGTTGGCTATATTACGATGAACAAATATTTCACCGCTTTCGGTATTGGTAATTTCATTGGCGGGTACTCTGCTATCACTACACCCGATCCATAAATAGTCGGGAGCTTGTCCCAACGATAATTTTTTAAAATATTCAGGGTCTTCAAATTGCTTTGAGAGAGCAAAGCGCCTGTTCCCATTTATTAGTTTCTTATAAGATTTTTCCATTTTTTTCTTTTAAATTGTATTTTATTAATTCTACTTCTATCTTTTTTGATTTGGCTGATAAAATAAAATCCTCAATTATATCGCTGGCGTCGCTATCGATCGTTTTATTATTTGTACCATCAACAATTACTTTACTGTTAGGTTTGATGGAAGAGAAATAATTGAGCAAATATCCTTTATTCAGATAGGTGATATTTTGCGGCAGTTTAATCAGGTAGTGTATTTTATTATCAATACGGCCTTTTGCTGTTTTAAATGAGGTACGTATATTTTCACGGATAATAAAAATTATAGAAACTATAATACCGGCAGTAACCCCCCTTAACAAATCGGTTAAAAGCATTACAATGATTGTGATTATAAAAGGAGCTAATTGGCTGAGGCCTTTTATATAATGCTCTTTAAACAAAGCCGGCCGCGCCAATTTGTATCCAATTACGATCAAAACAGATGCTAATGACGCATTAGGAATTAACATCAGCACTTTTGGGATTAAAATAACGGAGAGTAAAAGCAGAATTGCATGTATGATACTTGATAGTTTTGTTTTAGCGCCGGCATTAATATTAGCTGCGCTCCTTACGATTACAGCTGTTACAGGTAAAGCGCCAACCAAGCCACATAAAATATTGCCAATGCCTTGCGCAAATAATTCTTTGTTACTGTTCGAGTCTCTTTTTTCAGGATCTAATTTATCACATGCTTTTATGCTTAATAAAGATTCAAGGCTGGTCACAATTGCAATTGTAAAAACGATCATCCAGAATTTTGCCGCGTAAATAAGACTGAAGTCCGGAAATAATAAAACGTTTGATAGATCAGAAAAACCGGAAAGTAAAGGCAGATTTACAAGATGTTCGGATGAAATATATATTGCTTCATGTTCAAATGAAGAAAAAAATTTACTCAATAAAATACCAAAAACAACGACCAACAAAGGACCCGGAATTGAAGAAAGTATTTTATTCTTTTTATAAAAAGATTTCTCAGTAATAAATAATAGTGCAAAAGATACCAGCGTTATTATAATCGCACCCGGAGAAACGTAATTTACCATGTATAATAAATCTGAAAAGGTATTATTGCCTTCCGGGGCAGTAAAAAACAAATCTCCTTCGGGATCTTTGTCGTATCCTAAAAGATGCGGTACTTGCTTGATAATTAAAATCGGAACTATAAAGTAATTGGTCTATAATAAAAAACTACTTATCTTTAGGCAAACCAAAACCTAAAGAAATGAAAGTAAAAATAAATACAGAATGGATTATACTAACACTCGAAATAATAATAGGAATTGCGCTTGCTTGTTTTAATGATGAAATAAAAAGCATATTAATTAGACTTATGGAAAAATGGCAACTAATACTTTTTATCTTAACGGTGGGCTCAATAATATTTACTCTTTTAAAATGGTATTGTCGAGTAAAAATTGAAACCAAGTTTTCTGCTATTGAAAGCTATAACAAACAATTAATTCAGTCTTGCGAGTACGACAGAAAGACTACTAATATGACATTAAGAATATTTAGAGATATGTGGTTAATTCCTTCTATGATGCAAAATGAGGAAACAAAAGAACAATATGCTAAATTGTTTTTAGATAGCGGATTTATTAAAGATGACCTTGAAGAATATGGAATGCCGGATGATATTATAAAAAGATTTTTAAGAATACATTTTGAAAGAGAAGCCGAAAAAAAGAAGTAACAACAATGAACATAATAGAGATAGCTGAAAAATTTCCTAACGAATTAAGTTGCATAGAATATGCAGAGAAATTGCGTTGGGGTAAAAAACCAAAGTGCGCTTATTGTGAATCTTTAAAACTTTCAAAGCGATTAGAGGACTTTAGACATAAGTGTAAAAATTGCGATAGAAGCACAAGCGTAACCGTTAATACAAATATCCACAACACAAGATTGCCATTAAAAACGTGGTTCTTTGCGGTTTCAATTATAACAGATGCCAAAAAAGGTTTATCGGCTTTGCAATTACAAAGGAATTTAAATGTTAGTTACCCGACAGCTTTTTCAATGTACCATAAACTAAGAGAATTAATGATGATTGAAAATAAAGATATTGAAGAACTTGATGGTATAGTTGAAATGGATGAAACTTTCATTGGGGGGAAGCCTCGTAAATTTAACGATCCTTGTTTTACTCCTAAAAAAAGAAAAGAACTTGATAAACAAATTTCAGATTTAAAAGAAGAGGGTTTTGATTTTAAATCTAAAGGTAAAAGTAAAGCGAAGTGCGTTGAAAAACCAAAACGAGGAAGGGGCACAGATAATATTCCTGTGGTTGGAATTGTAGAAAGGAATGGTAATGTAGTTGCAGAGGTAATGAAAACCTTATCCTATGAAAATTTAAAAGGAATGGTTCAGAAATATGTAGATGAAGATAACAGCGTATTAATTACCGATAGCTACAAAGGGTATAATTCGATGAAAAAAATTATTGACCATATAAAAATTGACCACAGTAAATTATATAGTTACAAAGGGGTAAATAGTAATTCCATAGAATCATTTTGGGCAATTATTGAGCGTGGTATAATGGGACAATACCATTCTGTTAGCCCAAAAATGTTACCGAATTATGTGGCTGAATTTGTTTATAAATACAATAACAGAAACGATACCGAATTTATGTTCGATGAAATGTTATTAAGATTAATTAAAAATTAAAAAACGCCCCGAATTGAGGCGTTTAAGTTCTTTGAAATATTAGCGTTAGAAATTAGTTCTTGAATTTACTTTAAGGCTTGATCGGCTGTGAGGTTTTGTACGCCTCGAATTTTACAGACTTCATATTAACTATTCCAACTGTTAATCCACTCACAATAGCATCTACAAGTTTATATTTTGTAACGATTATATAACCATCAGCGCCAGTTGCGGAAAAAGATTGTTTCTTCCCGATTTTAAATACCCAAAGCACTTTGACAAATTTAGATTTTTGACTTTGGATTTCTTTTCCTGAAGTGTCCCCAATGTAGAACTTCTGAGTTCCACAATTTGAAAATAGTAACAGGCTCAATAATGATAATAAAATAATTTTTGTTTTCATTGGTTTTGGTTTTTATACCCCAATATCCCGAACAAGTGTTTGTATAAAAAATCAGCGTGGGACATTTAACAAGCCGCAACAGAGGTATTAGGATACCTATTATACAGACAAGTTAAAGCCCACGCCTTGACGTGAGCGTTTAAACTTATCCTTGTATAATTTAAAATTTCCTAATTTTCTGTTACAGGATAGCTAACGCTAATATGTTTTAAAAATGTTACTTCATAATCACATAAAATAAATTTTAATTACTAACTTACATCAAATATAATAAATAAAAATAAAATGGATATTATAGGTAAAAACACAAAAGACCAATTACTTTATAGTTCCGAATAAGATTAAACGATTAGACTTGGAAAAGCTAAACAGACATTATTTTAATAAAATGTTTGCGTTGATCTTAAACTTTTGGAGGAGGAGTGAGAATATTGTATATGAGCTGGGGCAGCGTAGAAAAGTCGGTTATTTCATATTTTACAATAGTGAAAAAATTCGAAAAAGTAAAAAACAAATTCGTGTTCAGGTATTCGAGGATTTCATTCTCTGAGCCTTCTGTGTCGTCTTCACTTTCGGAATCAGTTTTTGTTAACTCTATTTTAACAGCAGAAGCTTTTTTATTATAATAAACTACTTGATAAAATGAAAAACAGATCGCAGCTAATAAAATAAAAAATATAAAAATATTTGTTTTCAATAGTGCAAATATAATTAGTAATTCTAAAAAATCCAAATAGCTGCTGTTACTTTGTCAATTGTTTAAAAACATCTTCCAGTTTTTGTTCTTCTTTATTTAAAGTTAAAACAGAAAGTTTGTTTTGCACGGCGAAATCAAAAATTTCCTTACGAATATCTTTTTCAATACCTGTGCTGATCTGCCAGGTGGTATCGTTTAATTGAGTTACTTCATTTACACCTTCAATATTTTTCAGACTGTTTTTTGAAATGGTTTTATCGAACTCAACGGTATATAATTGTTTTTGCGTAGCTTTTTGTAATGTGGCTGTGTTTTCGTTGGCAACGATCTCACCTTTATTAATAATAATTACTTTATCGCAAACTGCTTCTACCTCCTGCATAATGTGCGTACTCAACATTACCGTTTTTTCTTTTCCCAATCGGATAATAAGCGAACGGATCTCCTCTAATTGGTTTGGATCTAATCCCGTTGTAGGTTCATCCATGATCAAAACTTTCGGATCATGAATGATGGCTTGTGCTAAACCAACACGCTGACGATATCCTTTTGATAAAGCACCGATTTTTTTCTTCTGCTCAACTTGTAAACCGGTGAGCTCGATCATTTCTGCAACACGGGCTTTAATATTTTTTATTTTGTACAATCCGCCGACAAATTCTAAAAATTCTTTTACATACATATCCAAATACAATGGATTATGTTCAGGCAAATAACCAATTTGTTTTTTTACTTCAAGCGGCTGTTCCAAAATATCAAAACCGCAAACTGTTGCTGTTCCCTGGGTAGGAGGGATGTAACATGAAATGATTTTCATCATGGTACTTTTGCCGGCACCGTTTGGTCCTAAAAAACCAACAATTTGCCCTGTCTCCACACTAAAGGAAACATCATTAAGGGCTTTTTGAGAGCCGTAGAGCTTCGTAATATTATTAACAACTATTGACATAATTATTATTTGTACAAATCTAATAAAATTAAACCGTTTTGTAGATTTGTAATGAAATGACAGGAATTGTAACTAAATCAACCGGAAGCCATTATTTGGTAAGAATAGATAAAGGTAAGGTTGTAGATTGCGTTTTAAAGGGAAAACTAAGGTTGGATGGCCGCAAAACCACCAATCCTGTTGCTGTGGGCGATAAAGTGGATGTAGAGCAAGATGGCGAGGATAATGTAATTAGCAACATTTATCCGCGGCGGAATTATATCATCCGCAAATCCATCAACCTTTCAAAACAGGCACAGATATTAGCAAGTAATCTCGATCAGGCTGTTTTGGTCGCAACTTTAGTTTCGCCGCGAACAAGCTTAGGATTTATTGACAGATTTTTAATTACAGCGGAAGCTTATTCTATTCCTGCCAAAATAATTTTTAATAAAGCCGATATTTTAGATGAGGAATCACTAAAACTCCAACAAAAAATAATTGACATCTATACAAAAATTAGTTACGAGTGTTTAGTGGTTAGCAGTTTAAAAGGACTAAATTTGGAAAAAGTAAAAGCATTGTTAAAAGATAAAACGACTCTCGTTGCCGGACATTCAGGCGTAGGAAAATCAACATTAATAAATGCCATTGAACCAATATTAAATATAAAAACGGGCGCAATTTCATCAGCACACTCAAAAGGAACACACACAACAACCTTTGCAGAATTACACGAACTAAGTTTTGGCGGATTTATTATTGATTCTCCCGGCATTAAGGAATTGGGTTTGGTGGAAATGAAAAAAGAAGAGGTCGGACATTATTTTCCTGAAATAAGAAATATCATGAACGATTGTAAGTTCAATAATTGCTTACACGTTAACGAACCCAAATGCGCAGTGAAAGAAGCAGTAGAAAGAGGAGAAATATCTGAAGAACGTTTTCATAGCTATTTGGGAATCCTTACAGGCGAAGAAATGGATTGGAAAGAATGGGAGGTAAAGTAGAGCAAAGCTCACTTCACTTTAGTCCCAGAGGGACGAAATATTTGTAGGAATGAAGATGTTTTGAAAACGAATTGAATGAAGAACACATTATTATATTTTTTTATTGTTATTTGTTTTGACGCATATTCCCAAAAATACAATGATTTTTCCGTCAGCCTTCACGAAGAAGCCATCAATAAAGTATTCGTGGCAATTGGTGATATTAGTGGCTCAAGTGAATATGAAGTGATGCTGATCAAAGGAACCTACCGTTGGAAAATTATTAATCCAAAAATAAATTTAAAACCCGATAGCAGCGATTTTACCTGTGATGCTAAAGTGGAAGTGGGCCCATTCAATTATACATCACAAGTTGTTGGTAACGTAAAAGTTTTTTACGACAGCAAGAAAAACGAGATATCCATTAAAATTACCCGGGCTATTTTTGAATTGTACACGGTTATTTTTGAGAAGAAAATTCATATTAAGGATATTCATCTTGAAGAAAAATTTACAGAGCCATTTATTTTTGAGGGACCAAGAACATTGGCTACCGATATGGAATTTATGATGCCGGATAGCACCAAAAAGAAAATTTATGTTCAGCCCAGCGATTGTGAGATGAAAGTAAAATTAAAGGAAATCTGCACCTATTGCGAGATCGTGGCTTCCGATAAACCTTTTAAACCGGCTCCTGTAAAGCTTAATCCCCCAATACAACCTGTTGATAAAGTGAAGATAGTTACAACTAATACAGCAGCCCCAACTACTACCAATACGACTCAAAAAAAATAGTTAACTTTACGTGATATGTCAAGGTTACTCAGTTTTTTCTGGAAATACAATTTGCCAAGGTGGTCGATATTAATACTTGACTTAGTTATTTGTGCCTTTTCCTTAACCTTATCATTTTTTTTAAGATTTGATTTTAAAAATTATGACGCGATTCCTGAAGCAGATAAACAAACGCTTCCTTATGCCTATTTGATCTTATTAAGCATACGTGCGGTTTCATTTTTTATTTCAAAAACTTATAAGGGCGTTGTACGTTACACAAGCTCAAAAGATGCGGTCCGTATCTTAACCATTGTAATTGCGGGCAGTGTATTAATGTATCTTGCCAATATTATCAGTTATTTTTTTGTGTCAGGAATTTATGTGGTGTCAACACAAATTATAATTACTGATTGTTTAATTACTTTATTTATAATGATCAGTTCCCGTCTCGCGGTAAAAGCAATTTATTTTGAAAGCAGAAACCCGGAGCGGGGAAAAATTAATGTTTTAATTTATGGAGCCGGTGAAGCCGGGATAATTACTAAACGCACACTTGATAGAGATGCGGCTATCAAATATAAAGTTATTGGTTTTATTGATGATTCTCCTGCTAAAAAAGGAAGAAGTCTCGAGGGTGCTTTTATTTATCCTTTCAGTGAGATCGACAAGCTTGTAAAGGAAAATGAAGTTGAATCTGTAATTATCAGCATCCAAAATTTATCTCCTGCTAAGAAGAATGAAATTGCTGATTGGTGTTTAAATAATAATGTGCGTTTACTGAATGTTCCTCCTGCAACAAAATGGATCAATGGTGAATTAAGTTTTAATCAATTACGCGGCGTTAATATTGAGGATCTTTTGGAACGTGAACCAATTAAATTAGATAACGATATTATTAATGCTGAATTAAACAACAAAGTAATTTTAATTACCGGTGCTGCAGGTTCGATTGGCAGCGAATTATCACGACAATGCGTTAAATATAATCCTAAAAAAATTATTTTATTAGATCAGTCTGAAAGTCCGTTACACGAAGTGGAATTGGAATTCAGCGATAAGTTTAAACAAGAACAATTTGAGGTCGTGATGGGAGATGTGCGCAACATCGACCGTATGCGTAACGTTTTCAAAACGTTTAAACCAAATATTGTTTTTCACGCGGCGGCGTATAAACATGTACCGATGATGGAGAACAATCCATCTGAATCTATTTTGAATAATATTCTCGGTACAAAAAACGCTGCAGACTTAAGTGTTGAATTTAGTGTGCAGAAATTTGTTTTTGTTTCAACAGATAAAGCTGTGAACCCAACAAATGTAATGGGCGCTTCAAAACGGATTGCAGAAATTTATATTCAGAGT
>DATMPR010000049.1:0-3987 GCA_035567575.1 Bacteroidia bacterium | reverse complement strand
GCAGGTTATCCCGAAAAACATTTTGAAGCACCTAACATGAGCAGCGACCTGAAATGGTTAAAAGCAAAAGTAGAAGCAGGTGCCGAACACATTGTAACGCAAATGTTCTTTGACAATGCAAAATATTTTGAATTTGTTGATATGTGTAAACAAAATGGCATTAACGTTCCTATTATTCCGGGATTAAAAATATTAAGCAGCAAAGCGCAAATAAAATCACTACCGAAGATTTTCAAGATAGATATCCCGCATCATTTTTATGAAGCACTTGAAAAGTGTAAGGATGATAAAGAGGTGAAAGAAGTAGGAGTGCAATGGTGCATTCAGCAATGCAAAGAATTAATGAAAGCTAATGTGCCCTGCATTCATTTCTATACCATGGGTGCAAGTGAAACCACGCGTAAAGTAGCTAAAGAAATTTTTTAGTACTCCTCACCTTTTATAAGGGGAGGTGGATTGGCTTAGCCGAGACGGAGGGATTAGCTCTTACAAACAATCATCTGTTAATTTTTAAAATTCTCTAAAGCAAAACAAGCCAAGGCTTAAGGTAAATTCGTATAAAATTATACCGTGTCAGATACGCTTGCCAAACGCCGATTAAAAACTTCTTCAATTACTGTTGTAGTTAGTCTGGCCCTGGTATTGTTTATGCTTGGGATGTTAGGCCTGGTGGTTTTAAATGCCAGCAAACTTTCAAATCACATTAAAGAGAATATTGGCTTCCAGGTAATTTTAAAAGATACGGCTACATCGGCGCAAGTTGATGCATTGCAACAGGAAATTTCAGCTTCAGCATTTGCAAAAAGCGTTAACCACACTACCAAAGAACAAGCAGCCGAAAAATTAAAAACTGATCTTGGTGAAGATTTTGTTTCATTCCTGGGTTTCAATCCATTGTTATCATCCTTAGAAGTAAAACTTAATGCCGATTATGCTAATACCGATACTTTAGCGGGAATAGAAAAAAATCTTTTGCAAAAGTCCTATGTAAAAGAAGTTGTGTATCACAAAGACATGATCAAAAAAGTAAATGAAAATGCAAAGGTGGTGAGTTTGTATATTTTAATTTTTAGCGGATTGCTTTTAATTGTTGCGATCGCATTGATCAATAACACCATTCGTTTATCCATTTACTCACAGCGTTTTCTTATCCGTACTATGTATTTGGTTGGGGCAACCCGTGTATTCATTAGCAAACCATTTATTTTTAAAGGAATCAGACAAGGAGTTATTGCCGGAATTTTAGCCGGAACTTTGCTGGCGGGTTTTTTAGTAGTGAGTACAAATTATATTCCAGATCTGTTACAATTGCAAGATGAAAACATGTTGGCTCTTTTGTTTAGCGGAATTGTTTTATTAGGCGTTTTTATTTCAGGTGCAAGCGCATTATTTTCAGTTATGCGCTATTTACGCTTAAAGACAAGCGATCTTTATTTCTAAAACTTTTCGTAATTCACATTCAATCCCTTCAGGCTTGTCAACTTTTCAGCACACTTTTAAACAAAAGATAAAAAGTAAACACAACCCTGAAGGGGTTGAATATGAGATTCAGGATTTTATCCGCGCAACGAACCAATTATTTTTTAATTCCGGCCTGTTATATTGCATCGGTTTATTTGTTGTGAAATCAATTAACTCACAGCCCGCGTTTTCTAATATGGCTTGTCCTGCGGCAGTATCCCATTCCATGGTTGGACCAAATCTTGGATATTCATTTGCTAAACCTTCGGCTACCCAGCACATTTTAATGCTGCTGCCTGTGTTTACAATATTTACATTGTTGTGATGTAATTTTTTATCGGCAATGTAAGTGTAGGTTTCAGAGCTGAGGTGCGAGCGGCTGGCTACTATTGTAAAAACTTCAGGGTAAGATTGTATTGGTAATTTTTTAGCGATTGAAATTAATTTGTCTAATGTAAAGTTTTTTAGATCATCTAAAATTGGAATAAAATCGTGACGGTTAATTTTGTAAGAACCAATTCCTTTGGCTGCAAAATACAGATCTTTAAATACAGGAGAATAAATAACGCCAAGCACTGGTTGATTTTTTTGAACGAGGGCAATGTTAACCGTAAACTCGCCATTCCGTTTTACAAATTCTTTGGTTCCATCTAAAGGATCAACGATCCAAAGTTCATTGAGTAATCTTCTTTTTTCATAAATAAAATGTTCGCCTTCTTCTGACAGAACCGGAATCTTTGTATCAGCAAGCAGTTCAATTATTTTATCACTGGCATTTTGATCTGCTTGCGTTAATGGTGTGTCATCCGATTTATATTCAACTTCAAAAGCAGTATCGTAAATTTTTAAAATTTCTTTGCCGGCCTCAACGGAAGCAAGAATGGATCTGAGTAATAAATTATGTAATGACGTTTCTATAAAAATTAATTTTAAAAAATTTACAATTTTGTGATTTACAATTGCGATCATTAAAATTGTAAATCGTCAATTTTCAAATTGTAAATAATTACTGCTCACTGCTTACTTGCCTCTTTCTCGCTCTCCACATCATATACAACCCGATCAGCACAAAAGGAATACTCAATAATTGTCCCATATTAAAGATCATATTGTTTTCAAAAGCTTCCTGATTTTCTTTTACAAATTCATCTAAAAAGCGTTCAGTAAAAAACAAAACGCACATTAAACCAAACATAAAGCCCGGACCAAAAAGATTGCGTTTATTTTTCCATAGCCAATACATCAAACAAAATAAAAAGAAACAAAATATTGCTTCATATAATTGCGCGGGATGCCGCGGTACATTATCTACACTCTCAAAAATAAAAGCCCAGGGCACATTTGTTTTTATGCCGATAATTTCTGAGTTCATTAAATTTCCAAAACGAATTAACATCGATGCTAAAGGAACCACCACTACAATTTTATCAAACAACCACAACCAACTCTCTTTTGTTTTGCGGCAATACAACCACATGGCAATTAAAATACCAATAGCTCCGCCGTGACTGGCCAAACCACCTTCGTAAACTTTTAAAATATCAATAGGGTGTGAGAGATAATAACCCGGATCATAAAATAAACAATGTCCTAGGCGCGCTCCTAAAATTGTTCCCACAATAATATAAAGCGTTAGAACATCCAGTTCTTTTTCGGTGCGGCCTTCGGTTTTGTAAATGCGGTTCATGAAAAAATGACTGCAAATAAAAGCCAAAGCCCACATTAATCCGTACCAGCGAACAGGCCAATCAATACCGGGAATTGTGAAAATTTCGGGACTGGGATTCCAGTGAATGAACAAAAAGTGCATGGGCTTAAAGGTAAAAAAAGCCCTTGTAAGAAACTAATTCTTCTCCTTAGTTTTTGGAAGATCTACTTTTACACTAACATTTACAGCTTCCAATTTTTCGGGAGTGCCTTCACTAAAAGCGTTTTTCCACTCTAAAATATTATCTTTTTTGCTATCGCAGAAATACACAAAACCAATTAAATGGCCTTCCCCTTTTCCAAAGGCCATAACTTTGTCTTTATCCTTTTGATTTTTAAACTCGCTGCTATCAGGAGATTTCAGCAGTACTTTGCCCGCATCGAACAATCCAATTTTATCTCCAAGATATAACACTCTATATTTTATCATTATTTTTTTTCCATTGTGTTCCCATTCATCTAATTCTAATTTAAAACCACCAATGGCAAGATATTTCTCAGGCGGCAAAGGCATGTCAGTTTTGGTAATAATTTCTACCGTGTTACAAATGTAAAGTCCATTTATTTTTAAAGTAGTTTCTCTTGTCTTAACATTATCACCTTTTACATCAATGGTTTTAGATTCTTGCTGTCGCGGTGCGATGACCATCCATTTATCCTTCGAAAAAACATCTCCTGTCGGAGTGCTATAACTGCATTCTTCCGGTTTAATAAGGAGAGCCTTATCGGTATAATTCACTACTTTTACTTTTCCTTTAATAAATTCACTCTCCGAAACCACATTACTCAATGTAATTTTAGCATTGGTAGTTTCAACAC
>DATMPR010000048.1:0-2815 GCA_035567575.1 Bacteroidia bacterium | reverse complement strand
CTTTTACCAAATAATAAGCTTTGTCGTTAAGGATCTGAATGTTTTTCGCAAATATTTTTTCCAGTTTGATCTTTGGAGAAAATCCTCCCTTGTAAATATTTATGAACGTAAGAGTTGATTTATCGGCTTCTTTCGTTTTATAATAAAATTTTTGTTTCAGTTCATCGTAAATGACTTCAAAATCATGATAAGTAGAAAATTCTTCTTCATTCATTTTTACTTCTTTCAAAAGATTTCCGGTAGTAGTTAAGAAAACAATTATGTTCTCCTGAAAATTAAAAATAATAACCGTATCATTTTTTAAGAAAATGGGTGCGTAAATAGGTTTAGCAACCGCTCTGTAAAAAAGTGCAACACTGCTTTCAAGTTTTTGCGCGCTCATTGCATGACCGCCTATATCATTAATTAATCCATTTATTCTATAAGCATCCCCGGCTTCGTTTCTTATTCTGCTTCGCATTTCTTTTGTGTAATAAGCCGTGTACAGGTTTTGTCTGTTATGTTTTGACACTCTTATGTAAGTAAGAAATGGCGAGTTTATTGAATAATCAGACCATTCTTTTTTTACTTTAAATGGCGGCCTGAATGATTTAAGTACTAGTTGAGTGTCCACTTTCAAAGCACATAAAGCAACCGTGCTGTCGAATTTTGTTTTATTGAATTTTGGCAAAAAATCAAAAGTGCTATCGGAATCAAAAAGTATTTGACGCGAATAATAATCGGTAACCAAATGTAAATTTTTAAAACAATCGTTAAAAAGATAACTGTGCGTTTCGTTCATCATTTTTTTTGTGCAGGTTATTCCCCTATAACGTTTATAATATGCAATATTGAACTCTTTAGAGCTTTTTTTCGAAGTAATGATAAGGAAATCGTAATTAGGCAGAACAATGTAATCGTCAACATAAAAACGTTTATCGCGTATGATAGTATCAAAAAGTTTTGGTGTAATGGTTACTTCGACTAAGTTATACGACTTTGAAACCAAAAATAAAGTATCGGTTTGTAAAAGCGTGACTAAAGGAACCGTTTGAGTAGCATAACCTATTTTATAAAACACGTAATATTTAATTTTAGGACCGGCATTCAAAAGTAATTGACCTTCTTTATTACTCACCAAATTTAATTTCCGGTCATCCGAACTAACAAATGCAAAATCTACCGGAAGTTTTGTTTTTGAATCAAGAATTGTTACCGTAATGTTTTTTTGGGCAAGACATTTAAAAGCGCCAAGCAAGATAAAAAAAACTAGTATGAAGTTTTTGAATTTCAATTTTGAATTCCTGTTAAGACTAAGGTACTGAATTTAGGCGTGATAATCCGAAAAGGAGAATTAATTTTATTCTTTAAAATTCACTTTCACAAAATATTCTGATTTGCCAAGTGCAGGAATTCCAATATAGCCTCTCATGGTAATGTTATTTTTTTCGTCGCGGCAAATATGACACTGAAAAGTTTTTCCTTTGGTTGCATCATAAACAAAACCTTCAGTCCACTCGTTTTTGCCATCATAGATCAATCCGTATACAACAATAGAACCTAATAATTTTTTGTTTCGTTTTGACACATCAGGGTTCATGGTGTCTTTTCTTTCCGGATGCTTCATCCATACCAATTTTCCCACATATTTATCACCGCTTTTGTAAAACTTAAAAATGCTGGTCTTGTCATTCGATATGTAAAAGCCAACAACGTCTTTGTTTTTTTGCGCGAAAGTACAAGTGAAGAAAAACAGACTGATTATAATAGCAAATTGTTTCATGATATTATGCTCATCGCAAATATACGAAAAATGTACGAAAATATTAAAAGACTGATTTATCTATTATGGGTTCGTAGGACTGTAATAGGAGATCATCGGCGAAAATAATATGTTTACCCTTATTGATGAAACAAATAATTATTAGATCTTTTGTGCTTCTTAAATCATCAGGAGTAAGATAATAGTACTCGAGTTTGTTCCATGTATTAGGTTTAAAATTAGAATTGTTGAGCTGATACTTTACTGGCTTAAACTCCCATTTATTATGTATCATGTTAATTTTAAAATACGCATTCAAACTATCTGCCGGATAAGTGGAATAAACCCAAACACTGGCTTTTATCCACGTATAGGATTTTTTGGTAACATCAGAAACTGTTTCAGATATGCAACAGCTATTCCCAACTTCGCTTATTAATGGTAAACTGTATTTACCGCTATGATGAATGGTATCACAGAAAGATCTTAGATCTCCTTTGCTATCTTCGAAATTCATTAGTTTGAAAAAATTCAAACTATGCGTTAAGGAATCATTTTTTGTAAAGGTTTCAATTTCCGTATTGGATTTGCCGCGGAGCAATAATTTAGTTTGTTCAGAAGTCGGAGGCGTAGTTTGCAAAAATGTAGAAAAATAATAGGCTCTCGACATATTAGTGGTATCAAGAATTCCTTCGCGCATTTGCCACGACTGGAATAAATTCATACCAATAAACAATCCCAATACCAAAACATAAAAGTATTTTAATTTTGAGTTTAAAAAGTAATCAACAAAATAACCAAGCGGAATGAAAAGCACAGCATAACTTGCTACCAAAGCACGGTTTCCGAAACAACTTCCAAACCACCAGCAACTCCAGCTTGAAACAATATAAAGACTCAATAAAGAGCAGGTGAGTACAGGTGCAAATAAATTTTTATTCTTCTTGTAAAGAAAATAAAAACCTGAACTGATAAAAATCATTAAGGGCGTATAAATAAACCAGCCTTTCCGGAAACTGAATAAAACTTTTAATAAGTGAGGTTTAAATATTTCCAGTCCCTCGCCGGGATTTC
>DATMPR010000047.1:0-6674 GCA_035567575.1 Bacteroidia bacterium | reverse complement strand
AAATTCAGCGGAAATGGATAAGAGGTTCTTCCGCAGTTGGTTTATTAACCATGCCGGCTTTTACAACCAATAATTTTTTTGAAGGCGGCAGAGCTCTGGAAAGGGTTTGGCTGGCAGCAAATAATGATTCCATTGGAAGTCATCCTCCTTCCCTTTCAACTTTAATTTTTAATACACTTGTTTACGGAGAAAAAGAAGCAATGCCCGAAAGAACACGGAGCGAAGCCTTAAAGCTTTTAAAAGAATTTGATGATCTGTTTGAACTTGACCCAAAACAAGGAAAAGTTTTATTATTACGGTTTATTTTAGGTCCGCCGCCAAAATACAAAGCGCTGCGTTATCCAATTGAACAAATTTTAAAATTCGGAAAATAAAGTTTTATGATTTACATTAGAGCATACAGGGCAACAGATGAACCCTTGACGTGCAAGGAGTATATTAAAGGGCATGTACAGGTTCTTAAAGATTACGGTATTGAAAGTATAACCTCCAATACCAATAGTTGGGTTTCAAATCCCAACATGTATTGTTTTATCGCAACTGATGAAGATGGGGAATTGGTAGGCGGCATACGCATACAAGTGGCCGACGGCATTCACAGCTTACCTGTTGAAGAGGCAGTAGGTAAAATGGATCCGGGTATTTATGAGCTCGTAAGAGATTACGCAATTAATGGAGGTGTTGGCGAATTGTGCGGCCTTTGGAATTCGAATAAAGTGAAAGGTATAGGCGTAAGCGTAATTCTTGTAAGAGCTGCTATTTCTTCAATTAACCAGTTAAAATTTCAAACTTTAACAGGTATTTGCGCAGGATATTCTTTAAAGATGTTTCAAAATGTTGGGTTTGTGATCAATCAGGAATTAGGCGATCATGGTAATTTTATTTATCCAAACGAAAATTATCTGGCACACGTTGTCGGGATCTTAAATGGTATTACATTAAGTACTGCGGCTCTTTACGATAAGGAAAAAATGCTTCATCTGCGATCAAAACCAATTCAGTTTACCCTTGAAAAAGGTTCAAAATGTAATTTTGAGGTGGGTTATGATCTGATCATTAATAATGTGACCAAAATTAAATTTCCCGAATCATTTATATTAGAAAAAGAGCTTGTATTTTAGGGCCATGATGTTTTTTCACCGTTGTATAATTATCTTCCTGGTTCTTTTGGTTTTTAAACTTGAAAGCCAAACCCCTTATATAAGTGATAGCAATGATGATCTGCATTATGTTGGCAAAAATTTAAGCGTTTTAATTGACAAAACAGGAAACCTTAATTTCGAAGAAATAAAAAATTCATCCAATTTCGAGATCTGTACGAGCGAAGTTCCTAACCTTGGCTTCATTTCGGGTAATGTTTGGGTAAAATTTGAGGTTCAAAATAATAGTACTGAAACTTTGGTGCTTCTTGAGCTGCAAGCGCCTTTAATTGATGAAGTACAGTTATTCTCTCCTGATGAAAACGGAAATTATAAGCCGCTTCTCCTTGGTCAGATTCAACCCTTTTCACAAAGAAAATACGTTTATCCGGTTTGTATTTTTGATATGCATATTGAACCCAAACAAAGTAAAGCTTATTTTATGCGCATTAAAAGTTCCGATCAAATTGAACTTCCTATAAAAATCGGAACAAGGGTTAGTATCTTAACACCCATTATCAACAGGAATTTTATGTTCGGCATTTTTTGCGGGATGCTGCTGATCATGATACTCTATAATTTATTTGTTTATTTTTCGATCAAAGACAAAAGCTATTTATATTATGTGATTTATATATTAGCGGTCCTTATCACACAAGCTACTTTTCAGGGATACACTTTCAAATACTTATGGCCTAATATTCCGGGATTTGAAGTCATGAGCATTCATTTAATGAGTGTATTTGTAGGTTTTGCATCTGTTCAGTTTCTCCGTGTGTTTCTTCAAACCAAACAATTTGTACCAAAACTCGATGGAGTTTTTAAAATAGCTTATATTTTTTATGCCCTTGCAACGATTTTGATCTTGCTTGGATATTTACAATTAACATGGATCTTAATTTTATGTATTGTAAGTCCGCTTTCTATGTTCATGTTAATTGTATCTATAAAAGTTTCGTTAATGGGTTACAAACCGGCTAAGTTTTTCACAATTGCATGGGCGGTATTTCTTACCGGAGTTTTTATTTATGCTATGAAAGATTTCGGATTCTTGCCGCATAATAATTTTACGGTTTACACAATGCCGGTGGGTTCCGCTATTGAAACAGTTTTACTATCGTTTGCATTAGCCGACAGGATAAACATTCTTAAAAAAGAAAAAGAAGATTCACAAACAAAAACCCTGGCGGTATTGCAAGAAAATGACCGGATAATAAAAGAACAAAACTTCATACTCGAAACAAAAGTAAAAGAACGTACAGCCGAATTAGAAACTACAAACAAAAATTTAAAGGAAGCCGAATCTAATTTAATTAATGCCGAAAAAATGGCATCATTAGGTCAGCTAACCGCAGGTATTTCGCACGAAATAAATAATCCGATAAATTTTGTGGTATCCAATGTAAGGCCGCTTAAACGTGATATAGAGGAAATTCTTTTAATGTTATCTAAATATCTTGAATTAAAAGACTGTAAAGATTTTGAAGAAAATCACCAAACATTAATTGACTTGCGGAAAAAATTAGACATCGATTATTTAAAAGAAGAAATTAATTTGTTATTACAAGGCATTGATGAAGGCGCTAACCGCACTGCGGAAATAATTAAAGGTTTAAAAACCTTTGCGCGTGCAAATGAGACAGATATTAAAAAAGCGAATGTACACGAAGGTATCGATGCTACTCTATCTATTCTTAATAGTAATATCCAAGCCAAAAAAATACAGGTCGTAAAAAATTACGGCCAATTACCGCTTATTGATTGTTACCCCGGTAAATTGAATCAGGTTTTTATGAATTTACTTAATAACGCGATTCAGGCAATAAATTCCCAAAACGATTTAGGAAAAACGCAAAGCATAACTATCGAAACTAAGGCACTGGAAAAAGATATTGTCATAAAAATCACTGATACCGGTAAAGGAATTCCAAAAGCTAATCTCACTAAAATTTTTGAACCATTTTTTACAACCAAAGATGTTGGCGAAGGAACAGGACTTGGGTTATCCATCGTTTATGGCATTATTAAGTTTCATGAAGGTGATGTTAAAGTTGAGTCGGAAGAAGGAATTGGAAGCTCTTTTATTATAACTTTACCAATACAACTACACAAAAAAGATAATTGATCGGTTATGGAAGATCCTCAAATACGCGTACTTTATGTTGATGACGAAATAAATAATTTAACGTCTTTTAAAGCAAACTTCCGCACCTTCTTCGAAGTTTACGCAGCACAATCTGCTGAAGAAGGAAAACAAATCCTTAAAGAAAAAGATATACACGTTCTAATTACGGATCAGAAAATGCCAAAAATTACCGGCGTGCAGTTTTTGGAATCTATTATTTCTGAATTTCCATTTCCGGTCCGGATGATATTGACCGGCCAAACCGATATGGAAACCGTTATTGAAGCCATTAATAAAGGACAAGTTTACCGTTACCTCACAAAACCTTTTGATGCTGATGAATTAAAAGGCATAATAGAAAACGCACACGATTTATACCAATTCAGAAAAAATGATGGCGATACATTGAATCGGTTCCGTCAGGCTTTCGAATATTTTAATGATGCCGTTTTTATGATGGATCTGAACGGACATTTCAATGAACTAAATACTTTCGGACTCAATTTATTTAAAATACAGCGCAGTCATCTTAATACGCTTTATTTAAAATCGCTTTTCAATCAAATTGCTGATTACGATAAATTACATAAACAATTAAAGGAAGAAGGTATTCTTATAGATTTTCCTGCACGCTTAAAAGATACTACAGGGAAAATTATTGAATCTTTAGTATCCGCAACACCAATAAAGGACGGAAACGAAATTATAGGTTATCAATGTCTCATCCGGGACATCACCAGCCAAAAAGAGACAGAGAATTTAGTTTTAAGGGCAATTATTGAAACACAGGAAAACGAACGTGTACGTATGGGCAAAAACCTTCACGATAGTGTTGGTCAGAAATTAGCAGCTCTAAAAATGTTTTTGGAAGAAATGTCCATTCAGAATCCCGAATTAAAGGAAAGCGAAGTTTTTAAAAAATCGAAAGAAACCATTGCAGGAACTTACGATGAATTAAAAAGCATTTGTTTTAATATAATGCCTAAAACCCTTGAAGTTCTGGGATTGAAGGTTGCAGTAAAGGAATTCATCCTTCAAAATCAAATTAAAGGTGCTTTTGAAATAGAATTTAATATTAATGAGAATTTTCCAAGGCTTAATTCTCAGTTAGAAATTGCCCTTTTCCGAATTGTGCAGGAATTCGTTAATAATTCAATGCGTCATTCAAAAGCCAAAAAAGTAAACTTAACATTTAGATCCAGTCCAACCCAAGCCGTAATTACACTAAAAGACAACGGAGAGGGTTTTGTCCTGAAAAAAGCTTTTAACGGAAATGGTATGGGACTCAAAAACATACATTCGAGAGTACAATCTTATAATGGCATTTTAGATATAAACAGTAATACCAATATGGGTACGGAATTTGTTATTAGCCTTCCTTTATCGTAATTTTTAAATATTTATAACAATATGCTCAGTTTTTTTCCGTAAATTGGTATAAACCAAATCAAAGTTGTTTTTATTAAAATTAAAATATAGAATCTTATTCTTTGCATTATTTTTTAGCTCGATCAGTTTTGCACAGATCAATTCGTTTTTACTTGACGAAGCTGAAAAAACTATATCACAAAATCATTATCCGCTTTTTAATAAAGCGCATTTAGCTTTCGAGAACGAATTATATTTAGAAGCTATTCCGCCTTTGGATTCTCTATTAAAATTTTATCCGGATAATATTCCTGTACTCTATTTAGACGGTATTTGCAAAGCTTATGATGAAGATTCCAAATCAAAAAGCGTACCTCTATTATTAAAAGTTGAAAAAAACAAATCTCAGCTCGAAAATTACAACTACTACTTAGCTTATGCCTACGAAAAAATAGACAGTATTAAATTGGCTGATAAATATTATAACGATTTTATTATTGAGCAAGGAACAAAATCCAAACCCAATAAAAAATTGATTGAGCAAGCTGTCCGTCATATTAAAAATTTAAAATCACTCGCCGATCTAAAAAACACGACGAGCAGTGTTCAAATAAAAAATATTGGTCCTCCTGTTAATACCGAAGCTTCCGAATATGTTCCGCTTATTCCTTCCGATGGTTCATTTATGATATATACCTATCGCGGTAAATTATCAAAAGGCGGTAAACAAAGTTTAAAGAAAATGAAAGTTGAAGGGATGGCAAAAAATGAAGATGGTATATTTTATGAAGATGTTTTTATTGCGGAAAGGCTAACTGATTCAACATGGGACGTACCAAAACCAATTGCAAGCATTAATACAACATTGCATGATGCCGCAGTTGCACTTTCAGCTGATGGCACAGAACTTATCATTTACAAAAACATGGGCGCCGGTAATGGCGATCTGTATTTGAGTAAACTTGAAGGCAAAAACTGGACGGTACCTAAATACCAAAAAGGTTTAAACTCCGACCGCTGGGATGGAAGCGCTTGTTTCTTTCCTGATAAAAAACATTTAATAATATCGAGTGAACGTAAAGGCGGTTTTGGCGGAAGAGATCTGTACATAGCTGAAAAATTAGGCGACGATCTTTGGGGCAATGTAGTTAATATGGGAAAAGATATTAATTCGGAATACGACGAGGATGCTCCTTTTTTAACAAGCGATGGTAAAATTTTATTTTATTCAACCAATGGGAAATTAAGTACAGGTGGTTATGATGTAGTAAGAAGTGATTTTAAAAATGGTGTATGGACTGCTCCTTATAATTTAGGTAAACCAATTAACACTGATAACGATGATAAATATTTTATTGTAACCAGCGATGGAAAAAAAGGTTACTACTCTACTTTTCAAAAAGGCGGTAAAGGAGAACAGGATATTTATTGTATTGAGCCTGGCATACCCGGTAAACCGGTTGCTTTGGTAGAAGTTACAGGAAGTGTTACAGTAAACGGTAAACCAAGCGATGCCGCTATAGAAATTAGATCTCTTCTTGTCAATTCCAAATTCAGATCACAAAAAATCAATGCTAACGAAGTAACCGGCAAATTTTTAATTAACCTTCCTGCAGGCGACGAATACCAATTAATTTTTACCAATCCGAAATTTACAGCTCAAACAAAAACTGTTCACACTGTAGGTATCGACTCGTTCATTCAAATAAATGTAATTGCCGATTTTTATGATGCTGTTACTTCAAAAGGCCTTCAAGCTAAAAGTGATAGTTTAATTGCAAGTAATGCCGCTTTACATGAAGGATTTAGTCATGATGAATTTAATGTTAAATACGGTAATACAACCGTCGAAGGCTTAACTTATCAGATACAGGTCGCGGCATTTAAATTTCAGGAAAATTTTAACTACACATTTATTTTAGGATACGGCAAAATACAAAAAAACAAATTCGATGATGGGATCACCCGTTTTACGTTAGGGAATTATACTAAATTTAATGAAGCCTGGAAACACCTTAGTTTAATTCATAACGAAGCGGTTA
>DATMPR010000046.1:0-24717 GCA_035567575.1 Bacteroidia bacterium | reverse complement strand
TTACACTATACAAAACATCTTTTGACCGCGGCTGAAATACTTTAAACTCATCAGTTGGTTTGCTTGCGTCGATCATTCTTAACTCATTGCTCATCGTTGCGCCTGAATTAATAAAAATATATTTATCGTTTTTGCTTTTATAAACGCCAATGTAATTTGTTTTATCTTTTTCTTCATACACTAAAACATCCGCCGACTCGTCTGTTCCTAAAACGTGACGTTTTATTTTTTCGGATAATAATGTTACCGGATTTTTAGATGTATAGAAAAAAGTTTTATTGTCGTTAGCCCAACAAATTCCGCCTTCAGTGTTTTTCACAACATCTTTTAATAATTCTCCTGTTTCCAAATTTTTCACGTAAATACTATATTGACGGCGACTAACTTCATCGATAGCAAAACCCAATAATTTATTATCTTCTGTAATTGAAAAACCGGTTGCAGAATAATACGCGTGGCCCTCAGCCATTTTATCAACATCTAATAATATTTCTTCTTTAGCATCAAGATTTCCTTTTTTGCGGCAGTATTTAAAATATTGTTTTCCGTCGTCGGTGCGCGTGTAATAAAAATAACCGTTTTTAAAAACCGGCAAGCTTTCATCTTTCTCTTTTATGCGCGATTTCATTTCGGTATACAGATCTTCCTGTAATTTTTTAGTCGGACTCATTACCGTTTCTAAATAAGCGTTTTCAGCTTTTAAATAATCAACTGCCCTAGTGCTATCGGGTCCTTTTCCAAAATAATCATACATCCAATAATAATTGTCGATTACTTTATCGCCGTGAATATCGCGGATGTGTTCTTTTTTTTCAGCAACGGGAGGAGTTGCTTTTTGAAATTGTGAATTCATAGTGGCTGTGTAAAAAAACAGAATTAATAAAATGAATTGGCTCTTCATAAACAGGGGATTAAAGACTTGGTAAAAATAAAAAATCTATCGGTAAAAACAGCCCTATCCTAAGGTAATTTTACTGCAAGTATAATTAAATCAATTACTGTTGTCCCATCTGGCGCCGTCGATTCTTTACGCTGTAATTCGGCTATTTTAAAATTGTTTTTTTCCAGCATGCCTGTTAAATCATCCGCAGTATAATAATACATGAATATCTCTTCTCCGGAGCTGCCTTTTTTAAAACCGGAATTATCATAATCGTCCTCCATTGTGCTTATATAAATAACGCCATTCGGTTTTAATAATTCAGAAGCATCGCTGATTAATTTTAGCGCCTCGTTTTTATTAAGGTAAGGAAAACAAAAACCGCATATAATTGCATCAAACTTTTTTTCGAATACAGAAATATTTCTGCAGTCTAATATTTTAAATTCTGCAGCAGGATTATTTTGTCTTGCCAGCTTAATCATGCGTGGTGCCAGATCGGTTCCTAAAATTTTTAAATCAGGCCGTTTGTCTAGTAAATATTTTGTAATGTTGCCTGGTCCGCATGCTAATTCTAAAACAGAAGCCTTTTGTTTAGTGATCTTTTTGCAAAACAGATCAAGGGAATCAGAATACAAATTCACATCCATAAATTTATTTTGGTACTCGGAGGCGTATTTATTAAAAATACTTACTGCTATTTGCGTTTTGTCCATTATTTAATTTGCGGCGGGCTCGGATACAGCATTCTAAAAGCATTAAAAATTGCCTGATGTGAAACGGTAGCGTGATCTTCCTTTGATAAAAAATCAAAATAAACATTTATCTTTTGAAGATTTTCTATTTTCAGCTTTTCATATAACAAATTAGCCTCTTCTTCCATAATGTGCCGCTTAGCGCTTGGCCCCTGTCCTTCCTTTCCAACCCCAATGTAAATATCTGTTTTTTGAACAACGTTTGATTTTTGTTTTAGTAACGAGCCGTTATCCCACCACAAACTCGGACTAATAATAATGTATTTATTAAACAAGGCTGGTTTCTTAAATAAAATCTCCGTTGCTAAAAGCCCACCGAGCGATTGTCCGATAATGGTTTTGGAAGAATTTGCTTTGTATTTTTTTTCGATAAAGGGCTGTAATTCTTTTTCAAGAAACGAAATAAATTTATCTGAACCTCCTGTTGTAGGATATAGTTTTTTGTCTTCAGCGATAGTGGTTGGATAAGTAAGGTCTCTTTTTCGGTCTGTATTTGCAATTCCCACCACAATTGATTTCGGCACGCGGTTGATCCACTCGAAATTATTGAACTGCACCAGGCCGACAACATGAATGAAATCTTCATCAGCACCGCCGTCCAGTAAATATATTACGGAATATTTTGTCGTATCATCTTGTTTATAACCTTCCGGCAGATAAATATTTAAAATTCTCTTTTCTGCTAATTCCGTTGATTGAATTTCCTCAATAACACCGAGGACAAACGGTTTAGTATTGTCGGTTGGTTTTTTTTGCGCAAATAGTGCTGCTGCAGAAAATAAAAAAACAAAAATTAGATTTCTCATTTTACCCGCACTCATGCGTTTTCTTTTTATACTCAAAAGAATTTTTTATCATTTTACTTAACACGCTAGTATCAACATCTTCGAGTTTTTGAATATGAATACAGCCGCCGCTCACTTTATGTTTTCCGAATTTTGGCAGAAGCTCTTTTATTTTTGGGAAATCAGAACCTAAATATAAAACAAAACCATTTGCTCTTGCCGCCATTCCCGAAAGAGGAGCATCACCTTCGCGGCCACTGTCGTATTTGTAATGGTAACTTCCAAAACCAACAATGGCGGTGCCCCACATTTTTGGTTTCATGCCGGTGGTTTTTTCCATCAGATTAATTATTTCGGAGCAGTCCTTCCGTTTTTTCGAGTCTTTTATTCTGTTTAAATAATCACTAACACTTTCTTTTGTTTCTACTGTTTTATTTGCTTTTACCATGATCTAGCTGTTGATTGTTTTTTTAGTTAATTTTTTTGTAATATAATTTTCTGTTGGCAATAACGACTCCTGTATTCTTTTTGCATAATGGATGCTGTCTAAAATTTCTTTTTGGTGTTCTTCTACTAATTGTTTTTGTTTTTCAATTACACTTTTTTGTTTGCGGGTTATGCGGAGGCTGCGCAAAACAACCACGGCAACCACGGCAACGGCAAACGCCACAGCACAGATGAGCCAGAAAAAAATGTTTTGTCTTTTCTTTTCGGCTTCTGCTACGGCCTCTTTTTTATCTTGATCGGCCTTGGCGGCGGCTTCTTTTTTAGAAAACTGAAAAATCATTTCTTTTTGTACTAATTGTTTTTTATTTTCTTCACTCAGCATCCTGTCTCTTATCGCAATGTAGCGGATATAATAATATTTTGAACGAAGGCGCATTTCCTCTATGGAAAGTAGTTTGCCGCCCACACTATCTCTCAAACGGATATTGGATTTTTCGTAAAGTGTGCTGAGTACTTCATAATCATCTTTCACATCGTTTATTGCGCCAAGGCTGTCAGAAAGCGCAAGGCCTCGATAAACATAATTGAAAGACTCCGTGTATTTTCCGGTTCTGGCATAAAGCGAGCCCAGGTTACCTAAGAACGCTGCAATTTGACCTTTGTCCCCTAGTTCTTCTGCCAACTTCATTGCTCTTAAATAATTATCCATAGCTTTGGAATAATTGGCCTGACTCAAATAAACACTTCCGATATTACCGAGATGTCTTGTAATTCCGTTTTTATCGTCAAGATCTTCTGCCATCTTCAATGCTTTTGACCAATAATCTAATGTTTTTGGATAATTGGCCTGATAGTAGTAAACAATTCCGATGTTGCCGAGCTGAGTTTCTACACCCGTTTTATCTCCCAGCTCTTCATATATTTTAATTGCTCTGAAATAATAGTCTAATGCTTTCGTATAGCTGACAGCATTCATGTAAACAAGTCCTATGTTGCCAAGGTGTCTTGCTACACTGTTTTTATTTCCAAGCTCCTCGTCGATCTTTAGTGCTCTCAGATAATAATCCAACGCTTTTGGATAATCGCCTTGATTCCAATAAACACTTCCAATGTTGCCGAGCCGCGTTGCTATTCCAGATTTGTTGTGGAGTTCTTCATCCACTTTCAATGCTTGTAAATAAAAATCTAATGCCGCAGGATAATTACTTTGCCGGAAATTTACAAGCCCAATGATGTTGAAAGCATTGGCGATTCCTTTTTTATAAATTGGATTTAATTGTTGCGAAAGCTTTAATGCAAGATTAGCAAAAGCAGCAGCGGAATCATAAGAGCCTATGCGGCCATATGCTTCTGAGATTCTGTTCAGGTGAATTACCTTGTTTGTATCTTCCTTGTCTTTTTTTAATAAAACAGAAAGTGAGTCTATTTTGTGATTTTGTCCAAAAACACAAGAGCAAACAAAAACAGAAAAAATAAACACCGCCTTATTCATGAGCTACAAGATATAAATAAAAATAACCATTTCTACAAAGCAAACAAAACGCGAGCTTAAAACCGCCATGCGGATTATCCCATTTTCAAAAAAATCAACTATTTTTCATTAATTTATTTAACTGTTTTGAAATATAATTTTCGTTGGGCAATAAACTGTGCTGTATTCTCCGTGCATAATGGATGCTGTCAATTATTTCTTTATTTTTTTCGTGAAGCTCGCGGAAAGCTTTATCTACCAATGTTTTTTGTTCTTCCAATTGATGTTTTTGCCTGTTTATTTCTTCGTTTTGTTCAGATATAATAATATTGGCAGCATCTGATTTTCTATAATTATACATTAAAAACATGATTGCCAGAGAATAAATCCCAAGCTGAATTGCCATGGCCTGACTCGGAGTAAAAAATTTATAAACGGCTATAAAAATTATTGCCAAAGGAATTCCAATAACAATAATGCGTAAGCGCCTTGAGTGAATCAATTGTCTTTTCAGTCCGGCGTTTTTGTTTATTTTTTCATCCATCTTGTATTGTTTATTAAAAATGACCTTCTCCGTCAAAGCGGACAACTAAAGATATACTTTTCGCCGTTCTTTGACAAACCAAAGTCTTTATAAGGAGGACTTTGTTATAACAGTATTTTTTTGTTATTTCAGCCTGTAACCAAACAGCAGATTTACGTTATTGTGGCGGAAATGAATAAACTTCTAAAACATTTAAAAATCAGTGTTTTTATTTTAATGTATTTGCAATTTGCAAAGGCACAGAATTTAATTTCCGATTCAAGTTTTGAGCATAATAAATATATTCCCGTTATTCTTTCTTCAATAGGCGCGAACAATTCGTGGTCGGCGCCGACCATGGGCACAACCGATCTGTTTTGTGAGTGCGGAAAAAAAGACAAAGAATCTTCTGAAGCGCAAGTGCCGCAAAATCCGTTTGGAACTCAGAAAGCAAACACCGGAAAATGTTATGCGGGCATTTATGCTTTTTCGCATGGCGATTACCGCGAATATTTATTAACGCAGCTTAGTATGCCCATGGAAGCGGGACTTAAATACGAACTCTACATGTATCTTAGTTTAGCGGATTATTCGCGGGTAACAATAGAACAGATAGGCGCTTGTTTTTTAAGAAGCAAGCCAACATTTACGAGTTCAAATGTAATTCAAGGATTAAAACCAATTTACGCTAAGATCAGCGAAGAAGTTGGGAGTGATACCGTGAACTGGCATCAGATAATTATTGAATACAAAGCAAAAGGCGGCGAACAGTTTTTATTAATTGGAAGTTTTGATGTGGATGATATTTATCCTACCAACGTTAAAGCGCCAAAAAATGTTCGGACAAAAATTAATCAGCGCACAGAGCGCGATGCATATTATTATATTGATGATGTGAGCTTGCGCGAAGTTCATCCGCCTTATGTTGCAAAATTTGATACTATCGTTGTTGCAAAGATAGACACCATTAAACCAACAATTTTTAACGCAACAGATTCTGCTGTTGGTGAAATTGCGTTGGACAAATCTTTAATTTTAAAAAATGTTTTATTTGAAACGGGTAAAGCAGTATTATTACCGCCGTCTTATCCCGAATTAGATTCTATAATTAAATATTTAAACAATAAACCACTGTTGAAAATTGAAATTACAGGACATACAGATAATGTAGGAAACGAAATAACTAACACAACACTCTCTGAAAAAAGAGCGCAAGCCGTTGCCGATTATTTAGTGTCGAAAAGAATTGAACCCACGCGAATTACAACAAAAGGTTTCGGAAGTCAGAAACCAATTACAACAAACGACACAGAAGAAGGAAGAAAATTAAACAGAAGAGTGGAGTTTATGTTTGTGAGGTAATTAGTATTTCATAATTTATTACTTCGCTTTTTGTTTTGTTTCCATTGCAGGTTCCATTATACTTGCGCGGTTGCCTTCAGTATCATAAAAAGAAACATACATTCCGAATCCGGGAATTTCCATAGGCTCGCCAATAACTTTGCCGCCCGCTTTAGCAACCTTGTTCATAGATTTTTTTATGTTATCAACAGCAATAACCACCGATGGATATTGTGCTGGCTTAGCGGCGCTTTTAGCATAAAATCCGCCATTGATAATTCCCGATTTTTTTGGCCTGCCCTTTTTATCCACTTCATTTGTTGTGGTTGCGAGCACGTAATTTCCCATTTCTTCGCCCAGCATTTGAGTTTGCCAACCGAATGCTTTAGAATAAAATTTCGACATCCTTTTTCTATCCTCTGCAGGCATTTCAAAGTGAACCACGGGATCTGCTTTTTTTCCTGACGATTTTTTTTGGTTTGATCTTTTTGAAGCTTTCATATAGTTTAAATTTTACTGATTTATTATTTAATACGGTATAGCGACAAAATTGAGAAGCTTAATTTAAAAAATGTTACATAACTTTAAGAAAAATTTGTATGTTTTACATTTTTCTTTCTTAAAGAAAATTCAGGAAGATCTTTTAATGCTGAAAATAACTTAACAGCCGCCAAGCGGAATAGAAACATTAAAATGCTGTTTGATCTTTAGGCCCTGCGCAGTCTCTGCCGGTTTCCATTTTGGCATTTTATTAATTGCTTCAAGCAACAATTCATCTATTTTAGGATCAAAGGACGGGTTGCTTATTTTACCATCAATTACTTCTCCGTTTTCGTTTACAGAGAACTTTATCCTGGCGGGACCAACCTTTCTTGGATCAATAGGATTTGCAAATTTATCAATGAGCGTTCTTTTAAAATATTTTGTCATTTCTTCCGGACCGCCGGGAAATACGGCTTCTTTATCCGGAAGCACCGTAACAATAAAATTCATTTCTCTTATCGTTCCATCGGTACCGAGAGTTTGTGCAGAGTACTTTATTTTTATTTCGATATCAGAACACTGATCGGCGTTGCTTAAAATATTTTTTTGTTCCGCGTTAAGCAAGTCATTATTATTTTGTGCTGAAAGTATTTTTCCCTCACACGAAACCTGAATGTTTACAGAAGCGTAATCCAAAATATGATTTAAGGCCGCCGGATAACCTAGAACAATATCACTAAAACTTTTGGCTTCATTTAATTTTTCTTTTTTAACCGATTGGGAAAAACCGGGAATAAAAAATAAAATTGAAAGAAGAGTAATTATGTTTTTCATTTTTCTAATTTTAATCAAGATACGATAATGCTTCACACTGAATTGTTAATTGAAAGGAGCGCGTTGCTGTTTTTAACAATTTTAGTAATTGTTAATAGAATTAATTTTATTTCTTAAGCTTCTCCGAACTTCCAACTCTCCACTTCGAATTAAACTAATCATCTAATCCTTTTCCTTTCAGAATTTGCTTCGTGTATTTTTCAATTCTCGCTTCACGGGTTGCGGATTGTTTAGCCGAAGAAAAATAAAGAAGATATCCTCTTTGTCTTCCGGGAGTCAATGCGTAAAAAGCAGTTTTAAGAGGAGAATTTTTATTTAATTTATTTTGGAACTCTTCGGGCATCTCGAATTCTTTTGTTTTTTTAAATTCAACTTTCAAACCTGCTTTTTCTACTGCTATAGCTTCTTTAATATAAGCTTTCAGTGTGGATTTCATTTTCACTATTTCCTTAACGTTAGCGAAACGGATCTGTCGCGCTGATTGCACATTTTTTGTCTGTTGGATCAAAACACCCTTAGGATCTTTTAATAATACACCCCTGAAAAACAAATAAGCACAGTACTCTTTAAATATATGTATTAAAACAATATTACTTCCATCATGCGCGTAACACGGACAGCCCCATTTTAATTCTTCATCCAGTCCGCACTCAAGGGCAATGTTTCTAAGCATTTCAATTTCTTCGATCCACTTTTTATTTTTAACGAAGTACCAATCAACTTTAGGATTTGTTTTACTTTTTGCCATAATGTTTTATTTTCGCTCGAATTATTGTAACGACAATATAAAGATACATGTTTTGAAACATCATGTTAAACTCATTTCTTTTCTTTTTCCAAATATTCGTTGTAAGACTGAAGATACCTTTTGTTACCCGGAACAACGAGATGTCTTTTAGCGTAAGATCTTCCGCCGGCATGTATAAAGCCGGTTACGGTTCTCTTTCCGTTTATGTGCCTGTTAGCGAGTTTTTTCGTATTTCCTTTCATTCTTTCGGGTTGTATTTTTGCTTTTTGGTAGGCTGTTTCTAATTCGGCTTTCACTAAATCATTACCGAACCTATACAAGTTAGAAATTGCCCACGAAGAATGCCAGATATTAAAATCGCTTTTCATACTGTCGATGTGAGTAAGATAAAGTCCGGAAATAATTTTCGCTTGTGCGGGTGTTACGATCTGATCGCGCAGGACCCAAATACCAAGTGCCTGACTTATACTTTTCTTTTGCATTTCGTCCTTGGAGATCTTTAGTGTTTCATCAATGTCAACATTCTTTACCAGTGCGGGTTTTTGTTTGTGATGCAGCGATAGAAAACAGGAATTGAGCAGCAGACAAAGCGCAGAAAATATGAGAAACCGTTTTGACATTTTTATTCTTTATTTAAAGATAAATGTTCTTTAGGGGAGATTCAAATAAAACTCGTTAAACGGTGGTTATTCACAATGTGAGGCAGCCGATTTAGATTTAAGTGCAGGTCTGATTATACTTATAATAAAAATTGTCGAATTTATTAAGTTAATAAGCGTATTAGTCCAAAAGTTATTTAGGTTATGATTTTTTAACTTGTCTGCCGGAATCTTGTCTTTGGAAACTTCGTCGCGGCAATGAGTACTAACGTTACGCGGCCTTGCGCCGTTTGCTAATCCTAATTTACACATTTGAGCGTTACCCGCAAATGGTCGCAAGACCGCTGTTACGAGTTTTGGTGGAAACACAGTTTTACTTAGCTAACAGAGCGTGGATTTCTACTTGAAGTTTTGGAATGTCGCGAATTACAATTGCCCAAATGATGTCGTCAGAAACACTATCGTAACCATGAGAAATTCTATTTCTTGTGTCAACGATTTTTCTGGAATTTGTTATTTCGATATTTGGATTTTGACTTAAAATTCTATTTACGGCTTCGCTAATGATTTCAATATTTCTTTCGGAAATGGCTTGTTTAATGTCTGAAAGCCAAACCTTAATTTCCTTTTCCATAAACAAGAACTTTAGAGTTGTCAATATTTTGTTTTAAATATTGATTTTTAATTGCACGTAGTTCAAGAAGGTCGACGTGCCTTTTGAGTAATTGTTCCAATTGAAATTTTAAACCAAAATAGTCGTCAGAATAGGTCAGGGGGTCTTTACTGTCAATGTCAACAACGAGATCAATGTCACTATTTGGTTTAAGTTCGTCCTTGGTCACCGAACCAAATGCAAATAAAGTCTTAACGTGATATTTGTCACAAAGCGCCTTAATAGTGTCGATATTTAAAGTAATCAGTTTCATTGCCTCACAAAGATACAAAATTTCCCGAAATGTCATTTCGGAGGCCTGTCCGCCATTACTGGTAACTCCCTTATAGTAGTGGTTTTTTAATGTTATGCTGTTGTTTTTGCAGGATAACATTGGTTTTTCCAATCCTATAGGTATTATCAAATTTAGTCATTTTATTATAAAGTATCAAAGGGCGAAACCACTTTTTGAATGTTTTTATTATTACCAATAGAAATTCTGAAGATTCGTTAAAGTAATTTTCTCCTGCGTAAAAAATACTCCTGCTTAAACAACACAACTGCTCGTTAAGCGATTTTGCAAGATAACGGCCTTAGCACAACATAACTTTGTAGAACAAAATCTAAACAAAATGAAAAAGCTATTCACATATTTTTCGGCAGCGTTCTTAATGTTTTTAAGCATTGCCGTTAACGGACAAAACGACGAGAGTAACAACAAAGGATTCACAACAGATAAAATAACTCTTGTTTACAACACTTCGCCTGAACCAAAATTGTGCGATAACGGAAGCTGTCCATACACGCCTCCGGTTGAAACAAAAAAACTCGAAGCGCTTTACGATGCAAGCGCAAACCAATTAATTGTAAAAGGAACAGCTAAAAATGGCGAAGTGGAAGTTTGGGACATAACAGGCAACACCATAGCCGAAAAAATTTCTGGTGAAGAAAAAACTGTTTTTAATTTGAATAATTTGCCGCGCGGCGTTTATTATATTAATTATAGCAACGAAAAAATTTCGGAAGGTGCAAAACTGGTGGTGCATTGATCGGGCCATAATAACTGTTTCAAATTTTTTGATTCTTCTATTCTTGTAAATCATCTTTGTTTTCTCTGCCGGAAGAACTTTAAGAGTTTGCAGCAAAACAAAAACTTAAATACTGCGTGAGGGATGGAGCCTTCCGATAGCTATCGGGAGTTTGAGCTCCTTTAATTTTTGTTTTTCACACAAATTAAAAAGCGAGTGGCGAGAGCCCCACCCGAAGGAGCACGCCCAACTAATCCGTCCGGATCCTATACGCTAAATTAAGCGTAAGTCCGTAAGCGTCTTTGCTTTTTGTAAAAACAGGCAAACCGGATTTTTCTGTTTTAGTATCGAAATAATCGTAACGGATCAAATTGTAACCAAGGGTTCTGTAAAGATCAATTCCAATTAAAATTTTCCCTACAACAAATCCTTCAAAAAAAACTTTTAATTGGGATTCTCTTATTCTTACAAAATCATCATCGTATTTGGCCTGCAATCTGAATGAACGCTGAAAGGAACGGAATCCAAGTCCTGTATACATTTTTTTTCCTAACTTAAATTCAAACCTGTAATTACTCGGCAATGTACCGTACATTCTGAATTTATCATTCACTTTCCAATCAACTCCTACAAGCGGTAAAATAAATGGGCCCCAATATTCGCTGTTATAATACGCGCCCAGCCTCACTTGTAATTTTGGATTAAACACGCGTGTTACTAAACCAATGCCGCCAATTTGCATATCGTAATTTAAATTATCAGCAAAATCAGAATTCAGTTTAGGAATAATTGTTCCGAGGAATTTCCATTTTTCGTTTTTGCTTTGTAATTGTAAACCAATTGGCATTGATAAAGAGTAGAGCGAATAATTCAATTTTGATGAAGCATCACGGTTAACCGTTAATTGTTCGGCATTAAGCCGGATCATGAACACATGGCCCTTGCCAAATTTTATGGGAAGAAAAATACTTAAAAAATTATCCTGTGTGTACATTTTGTTTTTTGAACTATCAGCATAAGTAGAAACAAAATGCTGTGAGTTTATGCTTATGAGATCAATGTTTGGCTGCGCATATGCTTTTGAGAAAAAAAGAATGGCAAACCAAAAAAGGAAAGCAAGACGGCGGTATGGAATAAAAGCGCGGATCAAACAATTTCAAATATATTAAAATTGTTGATGAAACCGCAAATAAATAAAATTACTTTTCGAGAACCAAAACTTCAACGCGGCGGTTAGCCTGTTCTTTTTCAGGACTATCTTCAATAGGCTCTTTTGGTTTGGTACGGCCATAACCTTTATAACTTAAACGTGATTTTGAAATGCCTTTGTCGATCAGATATTCGTAAATGGCCTTGGCCCGGTTCTCTGATAATTTAGGTTCGCGTGTATCATAATCAACGCCGTCTTCGCCATTGTTCGTGCAACATACATGTCCTTGAATTTCTACTTTTAATTTAGGATTATTTTTTAATGTTTTTAGTAATTTCTGTAATGCAGGAACAGATGATTGTAAAATTAAATGTCTTCCGGGAACAAAACTCAATCCTTCAATCGCCAAACTCTCTCCTGTATTTAATTCTTCTATCTTTTTTTTAGATTCCGGTTTTGGTGCTGAATCTTTTGGCGTTTCTAATCTTGCTTCGCTGATATTAATAACTGTTACCGGCTCAAAATAAATATCCACACGCCGCTGCTTTGGCTCGCCTTCCGGGGAAGAATTGTCTTTGGAAAACGTTTCGCCCTTACCTTCTGTTGTGTAAATATTCATTTGTGATGGCGGCGCTTTAGTTTCCAGATATTTTCTTACCGCATCAGCACGTTTTTGCGAAAGCATAATGTTGTATTTGTCATCACTTAAAAAATCGGCATAACCAAAAATTCCGACATCAATTAATTTTCCGTTCAAAGCTTTTATTGCGGAATCAATTCTGGAAAAGTTATGTTGTGATGCAGTTTCGTTGATAGCATAATATAAACGCAAAGTATCAGCTTTCTTTTGAGAAAAGCAGCCAAAAGAAACAATACATAACGCGAATAAAAACGATCTGAACATCAATATAAAGATAACGAAAAATCTACTTTTTAGTTACACAAGGAAACAAATGCAAATTATCGTCTAAAGTATAACAAAAATTAACGCGGGCAGCAGAAAAGTATAATAATGAAGTTTTAGATAATCTATTATAATTTCCTTTTTAGAATTTTTGTTGTAAGGTTTTTGGCACCGTGATAAACTGTTATCACGTGAATTTCTGTTGGTGATAGTATTTTATAGATTACCCTGTAATTACCTTCAACAATTTCTTTTAAGGAAACACGCGTAAATTCTTTAACAAGTTTGCCAATTTTTGGCTGGGACTTAAGAACCAGCTCTATATTAAATATTCGCTCAACTACATTTTGAGCGCACAAAAAAGAATCTTTCGAGATGTATTCTGCAATTTGATTAATGTCCTGAAGCGCTTGTTCTGATCATTTTATTTCAACCATTTTGATAGCTTCTTTTTGGCTTGAGTGGTGGAAAAAACCTTGCCGTTATCAGAATCTAAAAGGCCCCTTTCAATCTTGTCAGCTAAAACAAATTGCTCAATAAGTTCATCAATAGAAAAAGTTGTAGGCAACTTATTTATTGTTTTTATGGCAGTGGCCTTATTCATATAACGAAGTTAAAGAAAATTTTCTAAAAAGAAAACATCTCGGCAACAAATCCGGGAACGAGACCCAGGGCCAATGTAATTATTGTGGTAAGAATGATAACCGTTTTTTGGGAAAGTTCAATATGAACTTCTTCGGTTTCGGCTGAGGTTCTGAAATACATGGAAATAATTACTTTCAGATAATAGTAAACACCAACTGCTGAAGTCAGAATAGCTAATATCAATAACCATTTATAAGCAGTGCCTATCATAATGGCAAATACAAAATATTTTGCGAAGAATCCCGCTGTGATTGGAATTCCCGCTAACGATAACATTGCAATGGTCATGCAAGCCGCCATTAAAGGATTTCGTTTTCCTAAGCCGTTAAAAGCATCAAAACTCTCATCACCTTTTTTCGTCACATTATATAAAACACCAAAGGCTGCGATCGAACCGATAGAGTAGGCTAGAGAATAATATAATAAAGCACCAAGTGTTGCATTACTGCGCACATTGGCAAGCACAACCATTAACATAAATGCGGCATGACTAATACTTGAATAAGCCAACATCCGTTTTACATTTATTTGCATGGCTGCGCTGAAGTTGGCAATTACTAATGATAACGCGATGATGATTGGTAAGATGGTGCTCCATACTTCTGATACACCGCTAAAACCAATTAGGAACAAACGCAAAATAGCAGCGAACGCAGCAGTTTTTACAACAGTACTCATTAATGCTGTAATTACTGTAGGAGAACCCTGATAAACATCAGGCGCCCAAAAATGAAACGGTGCAGCCGATACTTTAAACAACATTGCAATTAATAACATGATAACGCCTGCATAAAAGAAAACAGGCATGCCGCCGGCAGCGTGATTGGAAACCGCGGCTTGTATTTGCATCAGATCAAAACTTCCTGTTGCGCCGTAAATTAAGGCGATGCCAAATAATAAAAACGCACTCGCAAACGAACCCATGATCAAATATTTAAATCCGGCTTCGTTAGATTTAATGTCTTTCTTTTTACTCGCCGCCAAAACATAAAGCGGAATACTCATGATCTCAACGCCTAAAAATAAAGTTGTCATGTTTTTAAACGCGGTTAACATCAACGCACCTACAACAGCAAACAAAACGAGAGAAACGTGATCGACCATGTTGGTGTCATTCTCAAAATAATCGTTTGCCATAATGAACCAAAAGAAAACAGTTGCTAAAATAACACCGCTGAAGGCAAGAGCGATTTTATCGAAGCCGATCATGTTATCGAAAGCGGCAATGTTAAGAGGATTGTTCCACTCCATGAAATTGAATACATAAGCAGCCAATACTCCTAACAGCACTAACGGAAACAATAGTTTTTTGAATTTGAAGATCTCAGCAAGCATTGCTAAAATTCCTAATCCGCTTATTATTAAAAGTCCTTTCATAATTTTACTTCATATTGCTTAATAAAGCTTTTACAGCCGGTTCAGCTAAATCATTTAATGGTTTTGGATAAACACCGAATGCAATAATTACCGCGCAAATAGTAATGAGAACTACTTTGTCGCTGGTTGCTAAAGAACCAAATTCAATTCCTGTACTTGGTTTTTCTCCCAACATTATTTTTTGATAACCACGCAACATATAAACTGCGCCGAGGATTACACTTAGTCCGGCAAATGCAGCCATGTAAGCACTGTATTGGTAAACGCCATTCAATAATAAAAACTCACCAATGAAACCATTAGTTAAAGGAAGCGCAACAGAACCTAATAAAATAATTAAAAACAAAACAGAGAATTGTCCGTTCATATTTCTGATGCCGCCTAATTTATCAATATCGCGCGTACCGGTGTGACGTAATAAAATATCTGCGATCAAAAATAATCCAACCACATTTACACCATGACTCAGCATTTGAATAACCGCGCCCTGCACGCCTTGCTGGTTAGCAGATAAAATTCCCGCAGAAATTAAACCAACGTGTGCGATCGATGAATAAGCAATTAAACGTTTGAAATCTTTTTGGGCGATAGCAATACAAGACGCATAAATAATTCCTATGGTTGATAATAAGATCGCAGTACCGCCCCATTTTTCTAAAGCTAATGGTGCAATTGGCAATAACCATTTAATAACGCCAAAGGTTCCCATCTTTAACATGATACCGGATAATAACATTGTTCCTTGAGTTGGTGCAACAACGTAGGTGTCGGGCTGCCATGTGTGTAAAGGGAAGATCGGCATTTTAATTGCGAAAGCTAAGAAGATCATCCAGAAAACCGCGCTTTGCTGATCAACATTTAAACTTCTTCCTGCTGTATATAAATCGTTAATAGCCCAAGAACGGATGCCACTTCCGTAACCGGTATGACTGTACAAATAAATCAAGCCGATCAACATGAAAAGCGAACCGGATAAAGTATAAATGAAAAACTTTAAAGTAATTTTTCCGCGGTCATCGCCGCCCCATAATAAACAAATAAAATAAATTGGAATTAATGCTAACTCCCAGAACACATAAAATAAAAAGCCGTCGTTAGCAGTGAACACACCAACCAGCGCCATTTGCATTACTAAAATTAAACCGTAAAATGCATTTGGTTTATGGTACTCGTTTTTAAAAGAAGACAAAATAATTAATGGAACTAAAAATGTTGTCAATAAAACAAGCAATAAAGAAATTCCATCCAGGCCAACTGCAAATTTAATTCCCATCGACTGAACCCATGTGCAATTTAAAGAAAGCGTATTAGCAGTTGGATCATTTTTGAATTGAAAGAAAACAAAAAGCGATAAAGCAAATTCTGCAACCGAAGCCACAAGCGCAAGCGAACGTGCCGTGTTCCCTTTAGTTAAAAACACCAACAGGGCAGCAACAAGAGGCAGAACAATTAATAATCCGGTTAACATATCTTTTATTTACTTATAATATAAACTTGAATAATAAAATCAATACAACACCCACAACCATGCTCACTACATAAAAACCAATATTGCCTGTTTGTAATAAACGCACAACGCTTCCGGTACCTTTTACCGCGGCGCCAACGCCGTTTACAATGCCATCAATAATTTGCAAATCGAAAAATTTATAGAAGGCTTTTGAAACAGCATCAAGAGGTTTGCGAATTACGGTATCATACAATTCATCAACATAATATTTATTGTAAACTAATTTTTGCCAAGGCTTCATTTTATCTTCGCCCGCAACCGGCAAAACGCCATTCGTAATAAACATAGAATGCGCGAAATAAATAACTGCCGCTGCAGAAGCAACGGCAAGTCCCATTAAGGTCCATTCTGTTTCGTGACTTAAAGTACTTGGATCTTTGTGAAGAATGATCGGACTTAAATGTTCGCCGATCCAATTTGTTTGTCCCCAGAATTCAGGTAAACCTAAAACACCGCCCACCACAGAAAGTGTTGCTAACACCATTAAAGGAATGGTCATGCTTTTTGGTGATTCGTGTAAATGATGTTCTTGTTCGTGTGTGCCGCGGAATGTTCCGAAGAAAGTTAAAAATAACATGCGGAACATATAAAATGCAGTAAGCATGGAGGTCACCATTCCCAAGAACCATAATATTTTGCTGTGTTCGTAAACGTGAGCTAAAATTTCATCTTTACTGAAGAAGCCGGAGAAAGGAGGAAGGCCGCTGATGGCAATTGTTCCCAACAACATCGTTATATAAGTAATTTTAATTTTTCCTTTTAGTCCGCCCATCTTTCTAACGTCCTGCTCCCCTCCCATTGCGTGAATAACAGAACCGGCTCCTAAAAATAATAATGCTTTAAAGAATGCGTGTGTTGTTACGTGAAATACAGAAGAGCTATAAGCGCCAACGCCCAATCCTAAAAACATTAGTCCTAATTGTGAAACAGTAGAGTAGGCAAGAATTTTTTTAATATCGTTTTGTAATAAACCAATTGTCGCAGCAAATAACGCAGTAGCAACACCAACGATCGCAACTGTTTCGGAAGCAACTTCAGAAATGGAATAAAACACATTTGAACGAACGATCATGTAAATACCAGCGGTAACCATCGTGGCAGCGTGAATTAATGCTGATACAGGAGTTGGTCCGGCCATTGCATCAGGTAACCAGGTGTATAATGGGATCTGTGCGCTCTTACCCATGGCGCCAATAAATAATAATAAAGCAATCGAAGTTACGATCGCATTACTGCTGACGCCCGCCTTTGCAAACACATCACCGTAAGAAATGCTTCCGTAGGTCACAAAAATTAAAATGATACCTAATAAAAAACCGAGATCGCCAATGCGATTCATTATAAACGCTTTTCGTGCAGCATCGTTATAAGCAGTATTCTTAAACCAGAAACCAATTAATAAGTAGGAACACAATCCAACGCCTTCCCAGCCCACAAACATTATTAAGTAGTTGTTGCCCATTACAAGCAGCAACATAAAAAACACGAATAAATTTAAATAGGTGAAGAAACGCGAGAAGCCCGCATCATCATGCATATAACCTACCGAGTAAACGTGAATTAAAAAACCAATGCCGGTAATGATCAACAAGAATAAAGCAGAAAGCGGATCGTATAAGAAATCAAAAGGAATGTTTAAAGTATCGGCACTGATCCACGAGAACAAAGTAACAACATGTGATTTGTTTGCAGAATGTTCTAATTCTATAAACGCCAAAACGGAAACTATCAACGAAGCGAGAATGCTTACACAGGCAATGCCGCCCGATAAACTTTTACTCATTTTCTTTCCAAAAAAACCATTGATCAAAAACCCGATCAAAGGAAATAAAGGAACTAAACCAATTAACTTAATCATAAATGCGTTTTAATTATTTACAATTTTTTAATTTACGACTTACAATTTTAGATCCAATTGTAAATCGTTAATGTATAGATCGTAAATTTTAATTTTTCAATTTTTTAAATTACTTAATAAGTCCGTGTCAATATTTTTAATGTTTCTGTAGATCATGCTTAAAATAGCTAAACCAACCGCAACCTCAGCCGCAGCAACTGCCATAATAAAGAATACGAATACTTGTCCACTTGGATCGTTGTGTAAGGTAGAGAAGGCCACTAATAATAAATTAACGGCATTCAGCATTAATTCAATACACATAAAAATAATAATGGAGTTACGGCGCGCCATAACACCAACTGCGCCAATGATAAATAGCACTGCGCTTAGAAGGATGTAATAATTTATCGATATTCCGTTTAACATTTAGCAGTAAGATTTTAGTTTTTAGAATTAAGATTTTTTCTTGCTGTTTTTAACGATGCAGTAAAAATAGCAGTTAATTCATCCCTTTCTTTATGTAAGTATCTTAATTTATTTTTATCTAATGCTTCGTTAGTTTCTTCAATAATCTCTAACCACAACATAGACTCATCGGCTTCTTCTAAAACAATATTCAATTTAGAAATAAACTCCGCAGATGAGCGCCCCCTTAAAGAAGCCCTATAGTTTGCAGCAACAGATGTGGCAGACTTTAGAACTTGATAAGAAATTACATCGTTTGCTTTTGATTTAGGCAGAGAATTAACAAAACGAATTGTTTCAATCGCAAATTGTTTTGTTCTCTTTTTTAAATCTGGCTTATCCATTTTAAACTTTATAATTCTTAAATCTAACCTCTAAAATCTTAAATCATTTTATTTCTTTTTTCCCGATCATGATCGCTCCAACTAAAGCCGCAAGCAGCAAAATGGAAGCAATTTCAAATGGGAATAAAAACTCTTTAAATAATACCTGACCTAAATTTTTTACCAATCCAATACTAGAGTGACCCATTTGTGTTAATTGTAGATCGGCGGCGCCTTTTAAAGAACCTACCATTACAAATAACAACATACCGCCTGCAATTGCAGCAATGATCTTGTTTAACCATGAACGCTGAGGTTCTGATTCCTCATTAAGATCCATTAACATGATCACAAAGAGGAACAACACCATAATAGCGCCGGCATAAACAACAATATGCACAACCGCTAAAAACTGCGCGTTCAACAATAAGTAATGACCAGCAATGCAAAAGAAAGCCATTACCAGATACAGAACGCTGTTAACGGGGTTACGACTAAACACCACCATTAAAGCAAACATAATAGCCAGGAAAGATAAGATCCCGAAAAGCCATTGTGTAATTGAATAACCTAGTAACATGTTTTTATTTAAGAGTTAAGAATTTAGATTTAAGATTTCCCATGAGTCTAATTCTATTAATTTTTTATTTTTTAATTCTACAATCTAATATCTAACTTCTTTTTCCTTTATTTAAATTTTTTCCTTCAAAAACCTCGTTGTGTTTTAGTCCCGGAATTTTTTTGAATTCAGCAACTTCAAGCGTTTGACGTTTGGTAACATCGATACGCTCTGTCACTTTCTCAACTAATTTATCTTTGCCATAAACAAAATCTTCGCGCTCATATTCCGTATCTACAATTCTGTCAGTTAAAAATATTGCTTCTTTGGGACAAGCTTCTTCGCACAAGCCGCAGAAGATGCAACGGAGCATATTTATTTCGTATGTCTTTGCATATTTTTCTTCACGGTATAAATGTTCTTCTCCTTTTTTACGTTCTGCACTTTCCATTGTAATGGCTTCTGCCGGACAAGCAACAGCACATAATCCGCAAGAAGTACAACGTTCTGCACCGTTCTCATCACGCTTTAAAACATGTTGTCCGCGATAAACAGCTGCTCTTGGACGGGTTTGTTCGGGATATTTTACAGTAGGCGTTTTTTTAAATAAGTGACTAAATGTAATAGCCATGCCTTTTGCAATAGCAGGAAGATAAAGTCTTTCCATAAAACTTTGTTCCTTATTTGAAACTACTTTGCTTCTATTGGTTAACTGCATCTAAAATTTATTTAAACATTGCCATAACAGCAATAATTATTACATAATATAATTCTGCACCATCAAGCGCCTGAAGAATTCTCTCTATAATTTTTATTGCCGTCATTAAAAATGTATAGTTCCTCTAAAAAAATATTCAACCGCAACTGTTAATGCTAAATTTAATAACGATAACGGTAATAAAATCTTCCAGCCTAAATTCATTAACTGATCGTAGCGGAAACGAGGTAAGGTCCAGCGCACCCACATAAATACAGAAATGAAAATACAGGTTTTGGTAAAGTAAGCGCCGAAACCAATTAATGAGATCCAAATAGAGCCTTCTTGTAAACCTAAGGCATTATATAATTCTTGGGCAAAAGGGAAATTATATCCGCCAAAATAAAAACCGGCCATGATCGCAGATGACACAAACATGTTGATGTATTCTGCAAATAAATATAAACCTAATTTCATTGAGGAATACTCGGTGTGATAACCGCCAACTAATTCGCTTTCACATTCAGGTAAATCAAATGGTGCACGGTTGGTTTCCGCTAATGCACAAATAAAGAAAATTAAAAAACCAAGGGGCTGATAAACAAAATTACAAACGCCTGCATCTTGTTGCGCAATGATCTCACGTAAACTTAAAGTTCCTCCTGCTGTAATAATTAAAGCGATGATAGCAATGCCCATTGCGATTTCGTAACTGATCATTTGTGATGAAGCACGTATAGCGCCAAGCAAAGCAAATTTATTATTAGATGCCCAGCCGCCGATCATAATTCCATAAACACCAATTGATGCAACGCCTAATAAATATAAAACACCAATGTTGATGTCGGTAATTTGCCATGAATAATCTTTTCCGTCAATAGTTACATCTTTTGCCCACGGAATAACAGCCCCGGTCATTAAGGCCGTTATCATAAATAAACTTGGACCAAGAATAAATAAAAATTTATTGGAAACGTTCGGAATAATTTCCTCTTTAAAAAACATTTTACCGCCATCGGCTAAGGGTTGTAATAATCCCCAAGGACCAGCTCTATCAGGACCAACGCGATCTTGTAAAAAAGAAGCAAATTTCCGTTCCCACCAGGTAGAGTAGGCGGCAACGCCAAGCGAAAGCCCAAAAACGCAAACGCAAACAATTGCTTTATATATTATAAAACTTATCATACTAAGGCCGTTTATCAATATCCATAAAACCTAAAGCTTTTTGGTGTTTCATGGCTTCAACTTTTAATTCATTTAAATGTTCGTAATGATTTTGTGAAATAACAGAATGACGATCGATATGCGAAGGTCCTTCAATTACCCAATCTGATTTTTTCTTGTGAGAGAACCGGCAAGAGTTACAAATAAACTCATGCACTTCATCCCACTGATCTTTGCGCGCAGTAACACGAACAACTTCTTCTCCTTTTAACCAAACACGTGTTTTGCCGCAGCACTTCTCACACTTACGGTGTGCATCCATAGGCTTGGAGAACCAAACACGCTGTTTAAAGCGGAAAGTTTTATCTGTTAATGCGCCAACCGGACAAACATCAATTACATTTCCTGAAAAATCATTATCAATTACTTGTTCTATATAAGTAGAAATTTCAGAAGCATCACCGCGGTGAACAACACCATGTAAACGCGTATTGGTGATTTGATCGGCAACTTTTACACAACGGTAACATAAAATGCAGCGCGTCATGTGTAATTTAATTTTATCGCCGATATCGATCATCTCATATTCACGGCGTTTAAATTCAAAACGTGTTTTTGCTGAGCCGTTCTCATAACCAAGATCCTGTAACTTACATTCTCCTGCCTGATCACAAACAGGACAATCTAAAGGATGATTGATCAATAAAAATTCAACGACGCCTTTGCGCGCTTCAACAATTTCGGGATTTGTATAAACCTGTACTTCCATTCCCTCCATAACTTCGGTGCGGCAAGAGGCAACAGGTTTTGGCATTGGGGTTGGATTTGCAGTTGAACCTTTTGTAACTTTTACAATACAAGTTCTGCAGTAACCTCCTGATGTTTTTAAGTTTGTATAATAACACATTGCAGGCGGAGCCACTTTCGGACCGATCATGCGCGCCGCTTGTAAAATGGTTGTCCCCTTAGGCACATCAATTTCTATTCCGTCAATTGTTACTTTCATTATTATTTAATTCTTTAAACCAGCAATTAGTTCCTCAACCTCTGTTTTTAATTTAGGCAAATCGTTAATTACAATTGCCCATAAAACCTGATGATTGATGTTGTCGTAACTATGAATAATTAAGTTTCTTAAATTAATTATTTGTTTATTGTTTCTAATATTTATATCGGAATTAATTTTCTTTATTCTGCTCGTTGCTTCTCCAATGATTTCAAAATTTCTTTCAGTAGCCTGCCTAATTAAAGTGTTTTCTGAAAAACTTTTAAAAGTTTTTTCACCAGAAACAAAAAACCCATCTATATTACTAATACAATCCAAAATATCTTGCATGTATTTAATTATTTTTTCGTTCAAATTAATTTCACCTTAGTCTCGTTAATTTCTCTGATAAGATATTTGTTTCGCAGATACTTTTCTGTAACAAAATCAACCTTTCTATTAAGCAAGTCCTGTAACCGCTCTATTAATAAAAAATAATTATTTGCGAAGTCTATTTCGCTTACCCCATCAAAATCTATCGAAAAATCGACATCGCTTTTATCAGTCATTTTATTTTTTGCCGCAGAACCAAACACATATAACTCTTTAACATGATGCTTTTCGCATATGTTTTTTATTTGATCTATATTATTTGTAATTATAGAAGCTATCATCTTTTTACACCAATGCCTTTTTGTTTAACCTATCGTAATGACTTACGTCAACAAATTTTTTACTTCTTGCAACTGCTAAAAATTCATCTTTAAAATGACGAATAGCTGCTGCTACCGGCCAAGCTGCTGCTTCACCTAACGGACAAATTGTTTTTCCTTCGATTTTACTTTGAATATCCCAAAGTAATTCAACATCGCTTTCGTTAGCGGTTCCGTTCAAAAACTTTTTCAATATTTTTTCCATCCACCCGGTTCCTTCACGGCAAGGCGAACATTGTCCGCAGCTTTCATGATGATAAAAACGTGTGAATGTAAATAAATTTTTTACGATGCTGGTGTCTTCATCCATTACAATAAATCCGCCTGAACCTAACATGGTGCCTGTTTGGAAACCACCATCGGCTAAACTTTCGTAAGTCATTAAGCGTGGTTCGCCTTTTGCAGTTTTTAAAATTAATTCGGTTGGGAGAATCGGAACAGAAGATCCTCCTGCTACAACCGCTTTCATTTTTTTACCGTTGCGGATACCGCCGCAATATTCATCACTATAAATAAATTCCTCAACAGGAATTCCTAATTCAATTTCGTAAGTGCCGGGCTTGTTAATATGTCCGGATGCAGAAATTAATTTTGTACCGGTTGATTTTCCAATCCCAATTTTTGCATACGCTTCTCCGCCTTCGTTTACAATTGGAACAACTGCCGCGATAGTTTCAACGTTGTTTACTACTGTTGGACATCCCCATAATCCTGCAACAGCAGGGAACGGTGGTTTAATTCTTGGATTACCACGTTTTCCTTCGAGAGATTCCAATAAGCCGGTTTCTTCGCCGCAAATGTACGCGCCGCCACCAACTTGCACGTAGCAATCATGAGAGAAATCAGTTCCTAAAATATTTTTTCCTAACCAGCCAGCTGCGTAAGCTTCTTTTAATGCAGTTTCCAAAATACGCGCTACATAAAAATATTCACCGCGGATATAGATGTAAGATGTTTTTGCGCCTAATGCATAAGAAGAAGTGATCATCCCTTCAATTAAAGCATGCGGAATAACTTCCATTAAATAACGATCCTTAAAAGTTCCGGGTTCAGATTCATCAGCGTTACAAACTAAATATCTTTCAACTCCCGGAGGCTTTGCTAAGAAACTCCATTTTAATCCTGTAGGAAATCCTGCACCGCCACGTCCGCGCAATCCTGATTTTTTTACTTCATCAGTGATCTGATCGGGCGTCATTGTTTTTAAAGCTTTCTCAACCGAAGCATAACCGCCATGCGCGCGGTAAACTTCCAGTGTGTGAATGTTTGGAACTTTGTCGTTATGTATTAATAGCTTTCTTCCCATTACAACAATTATAATGTGTTTTGATAATCTTTGTCAGTATAACTTCTTAAGCGACCTTCGCTTTTATATTTTTCAATTAGCTTATCTACTTTATCGTAAGTTAAATTCTCGTGATAAGATGCACCGCATTGCAACATTGGTGCCGTACCGCAAGAACCTAAACACTCGGCAGTTTTTAATGTGAACATGCCGTCTTTAGTAGTTTCGCCAACTTTTATATTTAATTTTTTTCCGATGTATTTTATAATATCCTCAGCACCATTTAACCAACAGGAAGAAGTTTGACAAACTTCAAACACACATTTGCCAACCGGTTTTAAATGATACATTGTGTAAAACGAAGCAACTTCAAAAACTTCAATAGGTTTTATTTTTAGAACGGAAGCGACATAGTCCATTGTTTCAGGACTTGACCATCCGCCAAACTCAGCTTGTGCAATATGTAAAACCGGAAGTAATGCAGATTTTATTTTTTCAGGAGGATAGTGACCGATGATCTCATTCACTTCAGCCATGGCCGCATCACTGAATTT
>DATMPR010000045.1:0-3618 GCA_035567575.1 Bacteroidia bacterium | reverse complement strand
AAGGGGCTACTTATAAAGTACCAACATTTAAAGTAACAAACGAAGGCATAGAAGACGGCTCAGGAATAGAGATTGTGTTCTGTAAAGGAAATAAAGAAGATGAAACTGTTTTAAGACAGGAAGGTTTATTCACTGAAACTTTAATCCAAACAGCTAAACAATATTTGGAAAGCGTAAATGTTGGCGCAATGTCTACCAGAGAGACTTCAATGGTAATTACAAAATTGGACGAAGCATTAATGTGGATTAACAAACGTGCTGAAGACAGGAAATTACGAGGTGTTCAAGCTACTTATCAAAAGTAATGAGAAAATTTAAGGCACTTATATTAAACGACTATGAAGGTGCTCATTATGCCACATGGGTTAAGGAAGGTAAAAAGAAGATAGAGACCAGAATGAGGCGTTTATTTGCTTACAGAGGCGACATAGTGATTTGCTGTGGTGAAGCTAACTCTGTAACAGATAACGCAGGAAAAGCTCTCTGTATCGTTAATATCTGGAAAGGAAGACCGATGAGGAATGACCCTAAAGAAATAGAGGCATCTTGCATTGGATGGGATAAGGACAGAAAATCTTTATTGCTTAAAGATTGGCGACATTTTAGTTACGACTTTATTTTTAAAAATTACGTTGTTAAAAAAGAAGGAAGTAACGGAGCAAACTATCAAGGAATTTTTGAAATCGAATTACCTGATGATGTTATCATAATTCCTAAACCAGAAATAACAGTTTTTGAAGAACAAGAAGAAACTCAAACAACAATGTTTTAAATTATAAAAAAATGAATTTATTAAAAAAAGATAAAATTAAAGAAGGTGACATGGTTGTTGTCTCGGATAACAATGAATTCCTCCATCTAATTGGAAAATTCGGTCATGAGCCACGTAAAGTCGTAAGAACAGAAGATGTAAATCTAAGTTACGAAAAACTATTCGTTTATGTTATGATAAACAATAAAGAAGAAGGCTATTATTCAAAAGCAGTAAAAAAAATTAATTAATACTACAATTTGTAGCAACATAAAATGTTATTCATGCGTAACTTTATAAAAAATAATAAATGGAGCTAAAAATAAGTCAATCATTATTAAAAGGACTCCTAGAATATCGTGGGGGGGAGAGTTGCGGTTTAGTTTTTAAAGCTAAATATATTGATGGAAGATATGATTTGTTTCCGCCTTCAGATGTTCAAAATGTTGGTGCTTGGTTCGAATACAAGGCTACTGGAAGCATACCAAAAAATGGAGCTATACCTGAACCTGTTTATTTATCAAGGAAAAAAGATGTAAGCGGAAATCCAGAATTAGGAGCAGATTACAGGCTCATGGAAAAACACGTAGCCCACTTCAAAAGGACTATGGATACCTACGGTTTTAAAATTTTAGAAGTCGGAAAAGATATTAAAGCAAGATACCATATTGACGATGATGTTAGGCAAGGAATCGTACATAAACTTTCAAAACTATATCCAGACATTGAAAACGTAATGGATAATCTTGTTGTTACACTAACTGGAACTGAAGATATTCGTGTAATTGGATTAAAAGATGTAACAGCTAAAGATAGCAATGGTTTTAGTCAGGTCGTTTTAAAAGAAGGACAAGAAGCAATTATAGATTTAAAAGCGTCTGGCTTGCTGTCGGATAAATTTAACCCCTACGGATGGTCACTTGATAGATTACATGAAAAAGTAAAATTAGTTACTCAACCTATACAGTATAAATTTATTGAAATTTTAAATACTGGAAGAAATTTACCGTTTTTATTTTTATTATTTCATCAAAAAAATGAAAATGATTGTAGGATTATAGATTTTAGATGTGATGAGACCTCCTTTGAGGAACACAAAAGTTTTATTAATAATGCTATAATGAACTTGTTGTATTATCAAAAAGTAGGTTATGAAGCTAGACCAACTATGGATAGATGTGCTGAGTGTCCGTTAAAAAATGATTGCAAATATAAAGCGGAAGTGCCTCCAATAGACATATTTTATTACTCGTCTCAGCCGTAAATTATCTTTGGAGATAATTAGAAAAAATGTTTTGAACAACCTAAGAAAAAAAGACAAAATTAAGTAAATTTGATTTTCGATGTCAAAAAAGTTTAAAATCAAACTAAACAGAAAGCACAAAAGAAAAAAATTAAGCAAATCACTTAAATCCTATATTTTTGAACTATGCAACTACGAATGTCAACTGTGCAAACCAAAAAAGAATTTACTTTATTTACCAAATGAACGGGTAATTGACCACAAGATACCACTATCAAAAGGCGGAAGCAATGATATTAAAAATTTGTGGTTAGTTTGTAAAGATTGTGATAAAAATAAAAAAAATGAATTATATCCTGAATTATCATCAGCATATATTAAAAACCGAATAGGGTATTTAGAGAACAAAATAATTAAAAAGAGAAAAAATTATGGAGCAAACAAATAACGATTTACTCAATTTAGAAACTTACAAGAAAGTAATAAACACAAAAAGTAAATTTAAAGGACTGCCTTTTGTATATGAAACAGATGACAGTAAAATATTCCAAGTTGGTTATTGTGATAAGAGAGGCGGAGTTAGAAAACCAAAAGAAATAATTTTAAAAGAACATAAAGGCAGTAAGTATTATCGGATTAACGGCAAAAGATATTCTGATTTCAGATTACAAACATTATCTGTAAGAAGTAGGAGAACAATTGATTTGAAAGATATTTATACAAAATAAAAATGGCAAAGAAAAAGAAATACGCATATTATGTCTGCTTTCAGGAAGGTGGTTTAAAAGGCGAGGAGAATAAATACATTCCTATAGATGAAAAAGAATTAGTAAATTTTGATGACAAAATATTAAAAAAATATTCATTTGGATTTTTAATAGAAATGCCAGATGTTGATAATGCTAATGTTATTTACTCTATGTATATAACAAACTTTAAACTTTTAAAGTTTAGAAAATTATCTAAGCTTATAGACAATTTTATTTTTTCCGTAAATTATGATGATATTTTAGCTGACAAGTCAGATGACGATGATTTTGACCCTATAGAAGAAAGACTGGATATGTTATGCAACGAATATTACGTTTTAAGAAGGGATATAGAAACGGGGCTATTCACTTATATACATCCTGAAAAAATATATAAATGTTTCCATCAAGTTCCTCCAATGCAACAAATACCGTTTAAGTTTGAAGATTATACAAGTTCAAAAGATGAATTTAGTAATACAGATTATAACGGAATACTTAAAGAACAACTGGATAAATGCTTTGGTAAAAACGATAAAGGAATCATTACATTAATAACTGATGACCTTGGAGCTAGATTTGATATTACAAAAAAAGGAAAAGAATATTCATTTGGTACAGATGAAAAACAAAACGAATTATTCAATACCCGATTAATGGATATGTTTTTAGAAACAGCATCTTGTACTTTACGGGTTTACACTAAAGAAATAATAAATAAATCACCCGTTAAAGAAATATATGCGTTTATTTTAAATGATGATTTTTCAATCCAAAATGTAAATTATTTAAAAGTAAAAGATGCACATATAACTAACAACATGACAGGTGAAAGAATAGTTCCAGAAAGAAATATTGTGTACTGTGATATTGAA